>NZ_JBOGCL010000011.1:0-158761 GCF_050689095.1 Anaeroglomus insulsum | reverse complement strand
TTTATCCATCCGGGTCATGGCCTCCGAGCCGTTGGCGGCCGCCTTCCTGGCCTCCGATGCCAGGGTATTGGCCTGGACGGCATTGTCGGCGTTCTGTTTGGTCATGCTGGACATTTCTTCCAGGCTGGAGGAGGTCTCTTCCAGACCGGCGGCCTGCTCAGTGGCCCCCTGGGCCAGCGACTGCGAGGCCGCTGATACCTGTCCGGCCGCAGCGGCTACCTGTTCCGCTCCTGCGGTCAGACCTTCAATAATCTGATTGATTGGCAGGGTAATACTGCGGGTAATGAACATAGCCATAATGATACCTGCGATGATACTAATTCCTAATCCTATAACCATTGTCATTGTGGCGGTATTCAAAGAATCTGCGGCACGAGTTGACGTATCGGCAGCTCCTTTCATTGCTCCCACAGACGTATCTTTGGCCAGTACTGTGGCATCCGTGCTGACAGCAGCAGCCTTTTGTGTCAGTGTTTCCTTGTCAACCCAGTTTTGCAGAAAGTTGTCCATGCATCTGGCATATGCGTTCCCAGCGTTGCGGCAGTCTTCAATCTGTTTGAGATTGACCTCTTGTTTAGTGATGGCTTTGAGTGAATCCAGTTTGGCATTGATCTGATCAAACAGGCTGCGGCTTTTCTTCAATTCCTCCATATCGCGATTAGCGATGGCTTTCCATGTGCCGACACGAATCGTATTTCCAAGGCTGATAATCTCATCGACCAGTTTGATTTTGACAATGCGATCCCGCTGCACGTCAGTAATCGTTTTGATGTCGCCTTTGTTGTCCGTTTCCGCTGTGTTGAGCGTCTGGTTCATCATGGAAAATTGACTATCAAGAAACTGGGTGCACGAGCTCATGAATTGGTCCGCCAGCAGACAGGAATTCTCCTTTTCCTTCTGCATCTGATTCACAAGGTTAATCCGCTGATTGAATAGGGTTTCGTACTCCGTTATTTTGGCCGTGACGGCATCGACTTCATTGACTAACTGTGTATTATTAAATTTCCGCCCGTGTTCAGCGGTGGTTTTCAGGTTTTCTTTGACTTCCCCCAATTTCCCCATTGCTTCTTCAAGATACTGACTGTTTTCAGTATAAGCATAACCCCGTGCGGCAAACATGGTTTGCTGAACCGTTCGTTCGATGTTATTGACCAAAACCACTTCAGGTACAATCTCCTGGGCCAGTTGTGTGGCGGTTCCTTTGACACCCAGCATGGACCAGCAGGCAAGACCTCCCAATGCTACAGCAATCAGGATAAGCAATCCAAATCCGAGGCTGATTTTTGCTGACAGTTTCATGTTCTTGAACATACAGAATCTCCTTTCTGAATGACACCTTACGTTCGTTTAGCTCAACGAACGCCCCACAAAAGAACCGGCTGAGCTGCTGCTCGGTTTCGAGGCTTTACAATGCATGACGGCTGACTCTACTGCATCTATCGGAGTAAAACCATTCTAATCCGAATAGGAAAAATACTGACTAAAATGGGTGCATCTGAAATACCAAAAATGCATCCAGGCAAAATGTCTGATAATCGATTTCGCAAAACCGAAATAATGCCAATAAAATCCGGCATGGTGGAATAGTAGCGGGACTGATGTAAAAACAGACTTTAGATTTCAATCGAGACACGAATCCAAATCAGTGGGGATTAAAAGAAGAAAAAAAGAAAGGATGAGTTTAAAAGCCGTCCGATAATTGGATTTATTGTGTTGTATTCACAAAAACACACACATTATTGCGCCTCTGGGAACAAGCTGTCTTTGATTAATCAAAGGCAAAAGGCTGGGATTAGGGATGAAAAATCATCTGGGAAAGTCGGCCCAGGTAATCGGCATCCATGGCGTCAAATGCCGCCGGCTGATCACTATCGCCGTCCAGAACAGCTTGTACAAGCCCTTGTTCATTTTGCACAGGAATCACGATTTCCGACCGACTCTTCGGATCGCAGGTAATATGGCCGGGAAATAGGTGTACATCCGGCACGATGATCGGTTGATTCTGATTTACTCCCGCCCAGCAGACGCCGGTGTTGGTTTTGAGTTTCTGACAGGCCAGCGTCCCCTGATACGGCCCGACCAGCAGTTGGCCATCGACCAGTCGATAAAATCCCACCCAGTAGAAATGCCCCATCTTGTGATACAGCAGAGCGGCTGCGGTGGCCATGCGGCTGATTGGATCCGGTGTAATTTGATATAAATCGGCCAGTTGATTCAAGAGACGTTCATAGCGTCCGGCCTTTTGTGGTGCTTGAAGTGGGCTCATTGATAATCCTTGATCGCGTTGTGAATCCGCCGGATGGCTTCCTGCAGCATGGACCGGGTACAGCCGTAATTGATTCGCAGAAAACCCGGACCATCGAATTCTGTCCCGTCGGAAAGCCCCACTCCGGCCTGTTCAAAAAATTCGACCGGCTTTTCGAGTCCCAGCGGGCGAGTATCTATCCACCCCAGATACGTTGCCTCCGGGGTGTCCATATTCAGACAGCCGGTTTGGGCTATTGCCTGACAAAGCAGATCACGATTGTGCCGCAGATACGCAATCAGACGCTTGTGCCAGGTCTGTCCCTGTCCAAACGAAGCCAGTGTGGCCAGGTATCCGATGGCATTAACATGGGGAACGATGCCGAATGTGGACTTGCGAAACCGCTGCCGCAATTGCGGATTCGGTATAATCGCCATCGCGCAACTCAGCCCGGCGACATTGAATGTCTTGCTGGCAGCCATCAGGGTAATCGTCATATTGGCCGCTGCTTCATTCAATGTGGCCGTGGGGATATGTCGGCGGGATTCATCCAGCACCAGGTCGCAATGGATTTCATCCGAACAGATCACGATATTGTGTTTTAGACAGACTTCGACGATGGATTCCAGTTCCCGCCTGTCCCAGACCCGGCCGGTAGGATTGTGCGGACTGCACAAAAGCAGCAGGGTGGTTTTATCCGTGATGGTGTCTGCGAATCGCTCGATATCCATTTCATAGCGGCCGTTGTGATGCGTCAGAGGGCAGCGGAGCAGGGCCCGCTGGCTATACTCCGGCGCCGAAAGAAATGGCGGGTAAATAGGCGTAAACGATACAATCTGTTCATCTGCGGCGGTCAGCCCCCGGCATACCACATTCAGACCGCAAACCAGCCCCGGAAGCCATACAATCCAGTCCTCCTGGATTTTCCAGCCGTGCTGGGAATAAATCCACTCCGCAGTGACTGCGTTCAATTCCGAGGGCCTGACCGCATATCCAAATACCCCATGTTCAGTGCGCTGACGCAATAGTTCAATGACCGCATCCGGGCTGCGGAAGTCCATGTCCGCCACCCACATCGGCAGAATATCACGGTTGCCGTATCTGGCCCATTTCAGGCTGTCTGACTGGCGCCGGTCTATCGGTGTATCAAACCAGGGATCGTGATGAGGCATTCGGTTTTGTTTGAGTGCAAGGGTTTAATATTTTCGCGGAGGACGATTCTGGTAATTGCTTCGGCGGAATCCGTTTTCACTGCCATTGGACGTTCCGCCTGCTGCCGGTGTTCCGGCAGAAGCCGTTGAGGAAGAGACAGGGCCATCTTCCAATTTCCCGAAGATCATCCGTCCGGCAGAGGTCTGCAGGGCACTGGTTACCGTAAAGTTAATCATCTGGCCGATACGGTCATTACCGCCTTCGACCACGACCATGGTGCCGTCGTCAAGATATCCGACGCCCTGACGCGGATCTTCACCCATTCGGATGATTTTGACCTGCATGCTTTCACCGGGTAGCGTTACGGTTTTGAGTGCATTTGCCAAGTCGTTAATATTGACCACATCCACGCCGCGCAACTGAGCGACCTTATTCAGATTATAATCGTTGGTCACTAATCTGCCGTTGCAGTTCTTGGAAAACGCCACCAGTTTCTGATCCACGCCTGCTTTATCTTCGATGCCCGGCGGTGGGGTATCATCCACGATGACCTCAACCGACGGATTATGCTGAAGTTTATTGAGCATATCCAGGCCCCGGCGTCCGCGATTGCGTTTCATTTTGTCCGCAGAATCCGCAATCAGCTGCAGTTCATTGAGCACAAACCGCGGAACAATCAGCGGGGAGTCAAAAAATCGTGTATTGGCAATGTCTGCAATACGCCCATCAATAATTACCGAAGTATCCAGTACCAGCGGACGAAGTCCTTTAATCTGACGGGAAAACTCAAGATAGGGGATCACAAACCGGAAATCGTCTTTGGTGCGGACCACAATACTGATGGTCAAATAGCAGATGCACATCCCGGACATCCAGATAATCATCCGCAGAGTCATCTCCTGCAATTGGAGGTTATAAATCTCGTTAATCATCTCAATGACCCGGGTCATCGCCCAACTGATGAGAATTCCGACCAAAAGCCCAAAGAAAATACCCGCCAAAGCGGACAACGATTTTTTGGGAGTCAGCCATTCGGTAATAATGGTGATAATGCAAATTGCCAGGCCAACGATAAAGACCTTGATATCCTGTTCACTTTTGGCCGTTTCATTGAGGCCGACCAGCAACACAGAAGCTGCTGTCAAAAAGAATAAAAAGCGGATAAAATATAGCAACATTATTCAGTCCTTTCCTATAAACAATTACGATAAATTATAAAACACCCTTGATGAATAAGACTTTACAGTATAATCCATCTTTCATTTTTTACAATCTTTTGTGACGATTTGATTTATCGGACTAATCCTCAAACCAATCGTATAATTTCTGTTCTTTCTCTATACAGATTTCGTCTGTTGACAGAATGTTTCATCATTGTTTTTAGAATTGTTTGAATCCGTATTTGGACATTAAGTCGGCATCCTGGTGGGTCGATATGTGTCTGAGATAAAAGAATAAGGCTGTCAGACCGTATTGACATTGAGTTATCGAAATTTGGGAAGGACATGGCAGATGTCGCTACAGACAAAACTTCAACCGAAGGGATTGCTGGACTCCGCCTTGGAAGCCATTATCAATGTGGCACGCCATAAAGGAGTTGCTTTTAACATTGATCTGGCAAACAATCTACCTGAAAGCTTTTATTGTGATAAAACCAAGCTGACACAGGTCTTAGCCGCACTAAGCGATCAGGCTGTCAGACGGACTTCACAGGGGTCGGTGACCATTCATATGACCTCCGCCGAATGCCATGACAACGGGATATTGCGGATAGCGTTTTGCGTGGAAGATACAGGGCAAGGGGTGGATCCGGATGGGATAAGCCAGGTTTTGGATCTGGACATTCCTATCGGAAGCTGGCCCAAAGAATATAGTGGGAATGATGCTGCTGTTGCGTTGCGTATGTCGGCCAAGCTGGTTGATTTGATGGGGGGCAAGTTGGAATGCAAATGTATCTCTGGCCAGAATACTCAGTTTTATTTCACAATTCCAGTAAAACAGGATGGTAAATTGTCAGATTCATTGCAGATTCCGGCTCAACCCGTCTGTGCCACGGTAGGCACCCCTGCTCCTAGCCCCACTGGTTCTGCTGGACAAGCATCACCAACCGTATCTGCAAAAGTACTTGTGGTGGATGATGTTCCGGAAAACAGGGCGTTGGTCGAAATCTTACTCAAGAAAATGGGCCACAAATCATCGTTGGTAACCAATGGGCTGGAAGCCGTTGAACTATGCAAAAAAGAGAAATTCGATGTCCTTTTAATGGATATTCAGATGCCTGTGATGGATGGTCTGGAAGCAACCCGACAGATTCGTGCTGAAGGATTGAACACCAAATCAACAATCATTGCAATGACGGCTTCCGGCAACAAATCCGATGAATTTGCCGCACTGGATGCAGGCTGTGATGATTGTTTGCCTAAACCTGTTGACAAAAAGAAGTTAGAACGAAAATTATGGCGGATTGTCGCCCAGCTCCAGCAGCTCAGTGATGCAGAAGCGGGCAAGCAGATTGTCTCTTTTCTGGAAGGGGATCCGGATTATCAGAAGGCCATCGAAACGTTTGTTGAAAATCTGCCAAATCGGGTGGATGAAATCAAGAAGGCCTATGAGAAAGGAGATCTCAAAGACCTTGCATTCAAAGTCCACGCATTAAAAGGTTTAGGCGGATTTGCGGGGTTTCCGGTCTTTACAGAAAAAGCCAAGATTATGGAACAGTCGATCAAAGCCAATGAAATTGATAAAGTTCAGGCCCAGGTCGATGAACTGGTTCAGCTCTGTTTGCGAACGAAACTAAAAGGTGAAATACAGATGTAATATAGTTATATCTATCTATAGATTTTACAGCCATACACCAAAGCTTTCCGTGATTCGGAGAGCTTTTTTTGTTTTTACAGATTCAATCTGGCTGAATATCAATTAGGTCTCAATTACTCAAAAAGGTTTTGTACGAATCAAGCAAAGTTTTCGATTTATTTGGTCTTGCTTTTCGATATAATACCCCATCGAAAGCACGAAATTGGCCTGGCAACGGAGTCTTTTTTTCTCATGTACGAATCCAAAGACAACACAGGGCTGGATAAGACCAGTGACTCAGAGCTCCTGGAGCGTTATCGCAAGGGAGAAGAGGCCGCATTTCGTGAGATAGTAAGTCGATATAAAAACTCTCTTTATGCTTTTTTGAGGCGTTTTATTAGCCAGCAGGATGTGGTAGAAGACGTCTTTCAGGAGACATTTTTACAACTTTACAGCAGCCGAGACAGTTTTGACCTGGATCGGCCCCTGCGTCCCTGGTTATTTACGATTGCAGCCAACAAAGCCAAAGATGCTCTGCGGAAAATCCAGCGGCAGGCAACGATGAGTATGGGGACGATGGCCGATGCCGGGGATGTGTCCATGGATGAGGTGGTCAATATTCTGACCAGTTATGAGACCACCCCGGAAGATGAGGTTAGCCGGGACGAAACGTCGGTTCGGGTGCGACAAATTATAGCGGAAATGCCGGATAATTTGAGAGAAATTTTGCTTCTTGCCTATTTCGAGCAATTTTCTTACAAACATATGGCCGAAATTCTCAGTATTCCTATAGGGACGGTTAAAAGCCGACTACATACAGCAGTAGCACATTTCATGAAAAAGTGGAAAGCTGCAGACCGAGGTAATAATAACACATGAGACTGAGTAAGGAACAACAGCAGATCATATTGGACTTTTATTTCCGCTGCGGGACGGAAGAAGATATTGCCCGCGGACGCGATTTAATTGCCTCCAATCCTGAGGCAGCACGTCTTTACGACGGTCTTGAATCGACATTAACGGAGCTGGATAGTATAAAATATGAACCTTGTCCTGATAATCTTGCGGAATTGACGATCGCAAGACTGAAGCTGGCAGCATCCTCCTGTAAAGCTGGACAATCCAATCTCGAACGGCTTCTTGCCGCCGAACAGCAAAAGGCCGCCTTTATCCCCGCCGAACAAACACGAAAAAGTCCTGTATTCCTACGGAAATTCTATGATATTATGGCCACTGCGGCGGCTGTGATTTTAATGGCGGGGGTGGCTTTTCCCACATTTGCTTCAATGCGTGCTCATAGTCAGCGGGTTAGCTGTGAGGCGAATATGGCCCGAATCGGCCAGGGATTTGGCAGTTTGATCCGGGATAATGAGCGTTTAACCGGGGTGAAATTGACCGCAGGGGCTCCCTGGTGGAAGATTGGGGATCAGGGCAGTCAGCCCCAATCCAATACCCGCGTTGCCTGGCAGCTTATTAAGCAGGATTATGTCAAGCCTGAGACCTTTATTTGTGCCGGCCACAAGGGCGGTCAGCCCGTTTCTGCCCAGCAGCTTCTTGAGCAACTCCACGATTTCCCCTCCCGCAACAACATCAGTTACAGTTTTATGATTATTTGTGATACGATGGGTTCCATGGAAGGCAAGTCGCGTCGGATCATTATGAGCGATATGAACCCTGTATTCAGACGGATCCCCGAGTGCGGCAACAGGCAGTATGACAGACTCAATGAATTTGAAAAAGTGCTGTTGACTGATCAGCTCAAGAAGATGTGCAGTCCCAATCACGGCGCGCGTGGGCAGAATGTCCTGTACTGTGACGGCAGTGTGGAATATGTCAAGCAGCGTATTGTAAACGGGGATGATATTTTCACGATTCGGGGCGTGGAAGCCTACACAGGTACCGAGATGCCCCTCGATGAAAATGACATTTTTCTGGTCCCCTGAGACGCCGAAATTTTTCTCCCGCCTGTTCCATCGTATTTGAGTAATCAAAAATATCTTTTCTGTATTGCATCCCTCCTGTGTCCCACGTATGATTATATCCGGCGGGTATGTCCCTGGGATGGAGGTCTAAGTCTATCGGTTCCAGGGTATTGTGCCGCGAATGCTGGTGCTGGACGGACTGTATCTAAAGCAACAAGGGTTGGTCCTGGGTGAAAAACCATCTGTTAGCTGTTCGCCGAGTGGTCCGGCACCGTAAAATGGATACCGCATAATCGGAGAAACAAACGTGGTGTACGATGTAAACAGAGTTCCCTCCCCCTGTTATCTGATTGACCTGGGCCTCCTGGAGAAGAATCTCAGGATTCTGCAGTTGGTTCAGGCGAGGACTGGGTGTAAAATATTGCTGGCTCTGAAGGGGTTTGCGGCATGGAGTACCTTTGGGCTGTGTCGGCAGTATCTGGCAGGGGCAGCGGCAAGCAGCCTGCATGAAGCCAAACTGGCACGTGAGTATTTCGATAAGGAGGTCCATCTCTGCGCCCCGGCATACCGGGATGATGATATGGAAGACTATATTCAGATTGTCGATGATATTGTCTTCAATTCATTCAGCCAGTGGATGCACTTTCGGGATAAAGTATTGAAAGCTCGGCGGAAAATACGCTGCGGCATCCGCGTCAATCCGATGCATTCGGAGGTCAAGACCAAGATTTACGATCCCTGTGCTCCCGGCTCCCGGCTGGGGATGCTGCGGGAAGGTTTCAGGGAAGACCAGCTTGACGGTATCACCGGCCTGCATTTTCATACCCTGTGCGAACTGAATGCCGACTCACTGGCTCGGACGCTGCCGGCAGTCGAAAGGCACTTTGGTGACATCATCCGCCGGATGGAGTGGATGAACTTCGGAGGGGGACATCACATCACCCGGTCGGATTACGATATCGATCTGCTGTGCAACCTGATTACCGATTTTTATCATCGGTATCCCAATATTCAGACTATTTATTTGGAGCCGGGCGAAGCGATAGCCCTTAATACCGGTGTGCTGATTGCCACGGTACTGGATATCGTCCACAATGCGATGGATATTGCGATTTTGGATACATCGGCCAGTGCTCATATGCCGGATGTGCTGGAGATGCCGTACCGCCCCAACATTACCGGCGGGGATTTGCCGGGTAAAAAGGCCCATACTTATCGGCTGGCCGGGCCGACGTGTCTGGCCGGGGATGTCATCGGGGACTATTCGTTTGATCATCCGCTGAAGATTGGCGACAAACTGGTCTTTGGTGATATGGCCCATTATACGATGGTCAAGAATACCATGTTTAACGGGATTAATCTGCCGGATATTGTCCTTTACGATCCTGTGACGGACCAGTATAAGGTCCAGCGGCACTTTACCTATGAAGATTTCAAAGGACGATTGTCCTAAATCGATAGACACAGATAGCCATCAGCCATCGAATCGAAATCGGGAGGCAGTATGGGCAAGAAAACTCTGTATAGCACGATGTTTCGGTGTGAACCGGGTGTTCGCCACCGCTTAAGCCGCTGGGATCCCGATGCCACAGCAGGCCTGGATAAACAGCAGGCTCAGGAGCACTTCGAAAAAGCCATCAAGAGATTGCAGGAGCTGGAATTTCTGCTCTATGCCGAAAATAAACATTCAGTGCTGGTGGTGCTGCAGGCGATGGATGCCGGCGGCAAGGACGGAACCATTCGCCATGTTTTTGGGCCGTTGAATCCGCAAAGCTGCAGGGTTACGTCTTTCAAGACGCCAACCTCTGTGGAGCTGTCGCATGATTTTCTCTGGCGGGTTCATGCGGTGACGCCGCGTCTGGGAGAAATTGCCGTGTTCAACCGGTCGCATTATGAGGATGTCCTGATTGCGCGTGTAAAAAATCTTGTTCCCAAAGCAGTGTGGTCCAGGCGGTACCAGCAAATCAATGATTTTGAGCGTCTGCTGGTCGAAAACGGGACCCATATTCTGAAGTTCTTTCTGCATATCAGTAAGGACGAACAGTTGCGAAGACTGACAAAGCGGCTCGAAGACCCGACCCGCTACTGGAAAGTGGACCCGGCGGATTTTGAGGAACGCACATTCTGGCGGGACTATGAAAAGGCCTATGAAGAAGCATTCACCCGATGCAGTACCGATGCTGCCCCGTGGTATATCATCCCCGCCAATCACAAATGGTTTCGGAACCTGGCGATTGCACGGATACTGATTGAGACGCTGGAGGGACTTAAGATGAAATTCCCGGCCCCCCAATATGATGTATCCAAAATCAAGGTGAAATGACGGATAGGATAGATATACATAATTGATCAGATGACCATTGATCCAGGATGTTTAAATGAGGACTGATTCTGTACAAGATAGTAAACCAAACACTTTATTGTATAAAGTATTATTTCTCCTTGCATTCACGGCCTGCTATTTTGTCTGTCGGATTCCCCTGATTCATGAGCCTTTATTTTTTGAAGAAGGGATTTTTGCGGAATTGATAGTTCATCAGCCTGTTGGGCCGCATTATAATATGTACGGTCGGATTGATGGCCAAAATGTGTATGCCAGGATGTCGCATCCAGCAGGCCCTTATGAAGTGCTTCGTTTGGCGGGGAAGCTTGGGCATGTTTTCCTGGCTGATCCTCTGTATGTTTATGATGACATTATTACGCCGCGATTGCGGATTTTGAGTGTATTGATTTCGTGGTGCGCATGGATGACGATCGCTTTATGGGGCTGTCTTGTTGCAAAAAACAGATGGGCTTGCCTGGTTATAGCTGTTGCGGGAATATCTCCGCTGGCAATGAAAACATCCACCGCTTTACAAATTGACAACACAGCGGGAGTATTGATTTGCGGGATTGCCGCGGTATTGATATATCAAGCTTTCCGATGTTCAGGCAAAGGCTGGCTGCCGTATTGTCTCTGTGCAGGGGCGGGATGTATTGTAGGGCTTGGCAAGCAGGAATGGTCCATTGCATTGCTCGCGGCGATTGCAGCAGGTTTGCTTTTTGTCAGGCCTCAGCATCGAGAAGTCAGTGTTCGTGATGAACTGCGTTTTGGATTCAGTATGGTGGCAGGACTGCTGTTGGGGAATGCAATCAGTTTTATCTATGATCCAGAGAACTACGTTTCGGCCTTCTATACGATGAAAGGGCTTTCGCGTTTTTCTGCGAATGCCACAGGCAATTTATTGGATTCGTTGAAAAGCAGAATTCCCTTTCTGGTCAGCTATTGTCTTCTGGCCATGCTGATGGGGCTGTATATGTTTTCAGGCAGGCCCAAATCATTTTCAGATCGAACCTTGTTTTTTTATGGTAATTTTCTATTCCTGCCATTTTTGGCCTCCCAAAGTTATGAATTGAGGTATTTTGCCCCTGCCCTAGTCGTCATCACGGTTGGATGTATGGGGTCCATACCCTTTGTTGTTTCATTCCGCCAACGAGTTGCCACTCTGGCTGTTGCTGGTTTGATTTTGATGTCCTCTGGGGTCTTTTTGTATGGTTATACACCGGATCGGAATATCCAGCTGGAAATGATCCAGCAGGGGACACTCAAATCCGAGCCGGGAACTCTGCTGTTCGTGAATAGCGGAGCAGGATGGAATAAACCCCATATTGATTATATTGGCGATACGATTGGGATCCAATCGGCATATAAAGTTGCAGAACGAAACGGCAAAAAATTACTAATTCCACCTTCACCAAACCAATCAGAACAGTAGGCGAAAGCCGAACTCTATTGCCTTCTGTTATCGATTGCGGTCCTGCAGTTTAGCCAGCAGGCGTAGAATTTCCAGGTACAGCCAGACCAGAGTGACCATCAGGCCGAAGGCGCAATACCATTCCATGTATTTGGGGGCGCCCTGACCTGCTCCCTGTTCGATCATGTGGAAATCAAGCACCAGATTGAGTGAGGCAATCACAACCACAACAACCGAAAACAGAATGCCCATCGGGGTTGAACTATGGATCAGCGGGGCATTGACGCCAAAGACGCCCAGGACCAGTGAAATGATATAATAGAGTGCGATAGCTCCTGTGGCGGAGGCAACTCCGGCAAGGAATCGCTGTGTGGGGCGGATAATCCCTGAGCGATAGGCAATCAGCAGGCAGGCCAACACCCCAAAGGTCAGAAAAACAGCCATAAAGACGATTCCCTTGTATTTCGTCTCGAAAATGGCGGAAATTGCACCCAGAGCCAGGCCTTCAAGAATGGCATAGATGGGAGCAGTCATGGCCGACCAGTCTTTTTTGAAAATGGTGACCATTGCAACAATAAACCCTCCGATTGCTCCGGTCATAACCCAGGGAGCTGCAGAGGCAGGGGCCAGAGATGTTTTGTACCATGCCCAGCTGCCGGTAACCACGGCCAGAAGCAAAAGCACAGCAGTCTTGTTGATTGCCCCGGAAATGGTCATGGCCTTCTCCCCGTAGTAAGGGATGGCCTCAAATATTTGTTCGTTTAAAGCAGGATTGCTTGTTCTCATTGCATATCTCCAATTCAATCATTATTCCAGTAATTAGTACGGTAGTCGATTGTATTGGTTCTCTGGATTGAGTCAAGTTTAAACGCGGTTGAACTTGGGGGGGAATTGGGCCGTAAAATGGACAATGTTATAAAGGATAATCGATGCGATGGCGATGGATGACATTTTATGCCTTTTTCTTTGTGTTTTTTCTGGGCTGTTCGGATCGTCAGCCCCAAGGGTCAGGGGCCTCTGCGCCCATAGATAGCCCCCAACATATAGGTGAACCGATGGAAAATCAGAAAGTGGAGTTGACGGATTGGCAATGGAAACAAAGGCTGGATCCTGTGCAATATAATATATTACGTAAAAAAGGTACAGAACGGCCATTTACAGGCAAGTATTATCTAAAGCCTGAAAAAGACGGTACTTATGTCTGTGCCGGATGCGGCAATGTAATCTTTAAGACGGCCAGCCAGTTCAATTCGCATTGCGGCTGGCCAAGTTTCAGCCAGGCCCAGCCCAATAGCGTTCTGGAAAGCCCGGATACCAGCTATGGAATGGTCAGGACGGAGATTACCTGCGCTCGATGTGGGGGGCATCTGGGGCATTTGTTTGACGATGGGCCGGGGCCTACGGGATTGCGTTATTGCATCAATTCAGCGGCAATGGAGTTTAATGAAGACCCATAGCCGGCAAGCCACGGTACCCAGCTTAAAACCGTTATGATTGGTACGGATAGGCGGATTTCTGAGGCTCTCAAAAAGAATTTTCTAAAAAACGACAGAAAATGACAGATTGTGTTTGACAATGGATGTCGAATCCGTGTAGAGTTACTTTTAGAACAATGCCGCATCAAGTTCCCTCGGGGTGCGGTACAATTGGAATAACGAGGGGTTTGCAATGTGGCTCCGCTGTGAGCCAAGGAGATTCATGTGAGTAGCGGTACAGTCAAGTGGTTCAACGAGAAAAAAGGTTTTGGTTTTATTACTCCCGATGATGGCGGCGAAGATCTGTTTGTGCATTACAGCAATCTTGCGACCGAAGGCTTCCGCACCCTGCGTGACGGCCAGAAGGTTCAGTTCGACCCCGCCAAAGGCCGCAAGGGGATGGAAGCGACCAACGTTCGCCCCTGCTAAGTAAGGTTTTTGACGCAACGCGACAAATTCCACGGGCCTGTGTAAAAGCAGGCCCGTTTTTTTTGCCTCACCAAACGATTGATTCCTTTGGATAAGGATGCCGGTGTATCGCCATTTCCCAGCGAAATCGTCGTGTGAGAGGGAGACTTTGCCGGCCATCAGTTGGATTCTTTAGGGATATTGTTCTCCCGGAAGAACAGCCCCAGGAACACGCTGACTGCGACGGCCATGATGGCAGGAACCAGCCAGATGGAAGTCCAGTGGTGGCCGGTAATCTGGCCGTTCTCCACGATTTGATAGTGTTCGGCAACCAGGCCGGATGCCCGGGCCCCCAGCATCATCCCGACACCATAGGTCACCAGGGTAAACAGACCCTGGGCGCTGGCCTGAATCTGCTGAGGAGCTCTTTTGCCCACGTAAATCTGGCCGATGACAAAGAAAAAGTCATAACAGACGCCGTGGAGTGCAATTGCAATATAGTAAAACCACAGCAGAGGGCCGGGATTTCCATAGGCGAACAGGGCATATCGTGCGCCCCAGGCCAGAATGGCGACCAAAAGCATTTTCTTGATTCCCAGGCGGGCAAAGAAAAATGGAATCGCCAGCATAAACAGGGTTTCAGAGATCTGGCCGAGTGTCATTTTGCCGGCGGCGTTGACGACCCCGACTTCGTTGAGAAACAGGTTGGTGAAGCTGTAATAGAAGGTCAGCGGAATGCAAATCAGAAGGGCACTGATGATAAAGACGGTAAACGAACGGTCTTTGAGAAGCTGCCATGCCTTAACGCCCAGAATGTCATTCACGCTGATTTTGTGTCCGGCCGATGCCGGCGGTGTCGTCGGCAAAAAGAATGAGAAGATACCCAGTACTATCGACGCCCCCGCGGCAATCAGCAGGGGGATGTTTTGATCTTCAATTTTCATAAAGCCGATCAGCAGGCCGGCGACAATCCATCCGATGGTTCCCAGGACGCGAATGGCCGGAAACTGTTTTTCGGTGTTTTGCATCTGATGAAAGGAAATGGTATTGATTAACGCCAGTGTGGGATTATAGCAAATACTGTAAATCAGCAAATACCAGAAGATTGCTCCGGAAGATTGGGCATGGGCGGTCAGATATAAAAATACGCCGCCCAGCAGGTGCAGGATGCCCAGAATTTTTTGAGCCGAGAAAAAGCGATCGGCAATCATGCCCACAAAGAACGGAGCGATCAGTGCACCCCATGGCATGGTACTGTAGGCTTTGCCGATGACATCGCCGCTCATGCCCATCCCTTTGCCGAGGTAGGTGCCGAGCGTGACATACCAGGCACCCCAGACAAAAAATTCCAGAAACATCATGACCGATAATTGGATTTTGGTTTTGGTGTTCATCATCAGGCCCATTCATAATAGAGGTTTATCGCTGGGACAGCCAGCGTGCTGCAAATTCAATATCTGCCAGGCGTTGATCGCCCGCTTCCCGTTCGATGGCAAGGACGCCTTTGTAGCCGGCATGGCGAAGGGTGTTGATAAACCGCTCTGCCTGCACATCCCCCTGAGACCATACGACCTCGCTGCCCCAGGTGCCGGGCACTGCGGTCCGTTTGGCATCCTTGATATGGACATGTCGGATCCAGGGGCCAAGAACGGCAACCGCATCAATTGGATTGCCCTGGTTGTATAAAATCATATTGGCCGGGTCGAAGTTGACGCCAAGAGCAGGGTGATTCAGTTGTTCCAGAAACTGTTTTAACTGCTCGGCGGTTTCCTGCCCGGTTTCCATCAGCAGCGTAATGCCTTTGCTGCCGGCCTGGTCGGCCATAAACCGGACGCGTTCCAGCAGTTTTTGAGCACCCCGAATATCCGTGTGGTCAATAAATCCAATATGGGCCGACAGGTACTTGGCCTTGAGTTCGGCGGTCACGTTGACCGCGGACAGAAAGATTTCTTTATTGCGGTCCCAGCAGGCATCGGGAACAATCCCCCCGGTTACGCGAATGGTATCCAGCGTCGAATAGTCTTCCTGCGGAAAACCGATCATCGTGGAGCTGATGCTCCAGTCAGCTTTGCGGATAAAATCCAGATATTCCGAAGAATGCTCGATACACCACGGACGCAAATCCAGATGGATATGCTGGATACCCAGTTGGTTCATGGCTTGCCGTATGGCCTGGGGAGCCATCTGGAGCGACCAACTGCAAACGCCAATAGGGTTGTTCCCACATGTAAGCATAGTTTACCTCTGTATTCAGGTTAAAGAGCAATCGTATTTCCGGTTTGGGCCGACTGTTTTTCCGCCTCAATGAGACGGACCGACTCGCGTGACTGGAACGGCGTTATCCGGCTGCCGTCCACGGTGCCGGCAAGCCAGTCTTTGAAATAGTGAATTTCATGAAAATACCCATCCTCCGGCTGGACTGAGGGGGTTACAGGCTCCTGCCGGCCGGCAAACAGGCGAAATGCCGGCGTTTGACGACAGTCGTAAATCAGGGTCGCCTTTTCCATAAAGATGGTAAAATCCATCCCGAAGGTATAGGACTCGCTGGCCAGCCAACTGCCCTGAGCCGTGATGACCGTATTATCCTCGTACAGATATTGGGTGTCGATGTGCCACACCGACTGATTCTGTGTCAGCGTTCGGGTCTGGACGGCTTTGGGAAGACCAAACAGCGAATGAATAAAATCGGAGTCGTGAATGTGCAAATCCAGCACCATCCCGCCGCTTTTGGATTCATTGGTCAGCCAGTTGTCGCTGCTCCATCCCGGAGGAGAACAGAATCGGCGAAACTGAGCGGCCCTGACCCGGCCGTACTGGCCGGATTGGATCATCTGACGCGCGGCATCATACTCCGGCCAAAACCGGATACAATGGGCAATCATCAGCTTCTTTTGGGTCTTGTCTGCGGCCGCAATCATCCGGTCACACTGTTCAAGAGTGAGTGCCATGGGCTTTTCGCACAGGACATGAATGCCTGCCTCCAGAGCTTTGATGGTATAGTCGGCGTGAAGCCAGGTCGGGGTCGTAATCGATACCGCGTCAATGCCGGATGACCTGAGAAATTCATCGTAATTGCTGTAAAATTGAATCGATTTCAAATCCAGCGGCTGTCCCTGGCCTTTGATATTGCCGATTAGTTCCGAAGCCTTTTGCTGGATATGGGGGTCGATATCAAACACCGCAACCACTCTTGCATCCTTCTGGCGGTTCCAGCAATTCAGATGCATTCGTCCCATGAATCCAAGTCCGACGATTCCTACTTGCAGCATAAATCTTTTCCTTATCTGTTGTCGGTCTTTTGTATCTGCTCTAATTGCAGAGTCATGCGGTCGAGTTTCTTTTGCCCATCGTCATATTTATTAAAGGCATTGCGAAGATGATTTCCGAGGACTTTCCATTCGTCTCCAAAGGTGTTCCAGTCGCCGGCCAGTTTCTGCAGGTTGGTCCGAATGGTTTCGGCCTGTTTTTCTATCGCCATTCCATGAAGCCCCATTACTACAGTCATCAGGTAGGCATACAGGAGATTCGGAGATACTGGGATGACTTTTCGAGATCGGGCATAATCCGACAAGTCGGATTTATCGTTGCTCTGGCGGACAATGATTTCGTAATAGACATTTTCAGCCGGAATATACATGAGTGCGAAATCCAGCGTTCCTTCCTCCGGTAGAATGTAACTGTCGGCAATCTTATCCACGTGTTTGGTGACATCATTCAAAAATTGTCTGCGAAGCCGAATTCGCTCGTCGTCAGTTTGGGCTTCCGTCAGTTTCACGAACGATTCGAGCGGGAATTTGGCGTCGATGGAGACACTGTAATCGGCCAGCTTAATCAGGGCGTCCACCTTGCGCCCGTTGCGGAATGTATATTGCAGGGCATAATGGTCAGCCGGCAAAACCGCTTTCAGGAGAGTTTCAAGGGAATATTCACCCATCAGCCCCCGCAGTTTGGGAGCCTGGAGAATATTTTGTAATCCGCGAAGCTCGGCGGACAGTTGAACCATCTGTCGGCTTTGGCCTTCGATGGTGCCCAGCTGCTGCTTGAGGTCGCTGAGGGTCTTGGTATTGCCGGTTAGAAATGCTGTCAGATTCTGCTGGCCGGATTGCAGATTCTGAGTCAGAGACTGGCTCAGCGATTCATTGGCAGCACGTAGCTGGTCTAACTGGGCTGAAAGCATCGATACACTGCTTGTTTGGGATGATAATTCCCGACGGGTCGCCAATAGAGTATGAAAAAGATATGCTAATATCCCCAGAACAACCAAAAGCAGAACCATTAAAGTGATAAGCAGGGCAATTTGCATAGAAGAAAAAACTCCAGTAACTGGATAATTAAAATCTTGTAAGCTCTTATTCAAAAAGAATATGCGAAAAAAACAAAGGAATCAAGAAAAAAAGAATACAGGATATATCTTGTAATATATATAGATTATTATGAGATTTACAGCTAAAAAATCTTTGCAAATCCGGTTTGTGGGGTTTATACTGTTTATAACACCACTTGAAAATGAATGCAGAGGATATTTGGATGGGAGATAGCATGGATGTTTTAAGACAATCAAATGATTGTGTTCCGGGGGGAGCACATACACATCGTATTTACAACCCTTATTTGAAACGGAGGTGTTCTATGAAGAAAGTGGCATTGGTATTGTGTTGCATCTCGGTATTGGGTTTGGTGGGATGCGCTTGCATGACAGGGCAGAAAGAGGCACCAGCACCCGCGAAGGTGGAACCGACCCCTGCTCCGGCACCCGCACCAGCGCCAGCTCCGGCCCCGGCCATGGGACCCAATCAGGTTTCTCGCACGTATTGTTCTTGCGGGGTCATTAAAATCGATAAGATGATGCCCGCCTCGGTTGCGGTCGGTCAGCCTTTCGATTACACGATTTTAGTGACCAATCTGACCGATATGGAAGTCAGCCACGTCGTTGTCAATGATCGTCTTCCTGCCAACTATACCTTCAAGAGTGCGACCCCTGCGGCCGAGCCCAAAGATGGTATGTTGACCTGGATGATGCCCTCTCTGGGGCCCAAGGCCCAGGAAAAGATCGTGGTTACCGGCACGGCCAAAGAAGTCGGTTGGCTGCAGACCTGTGCAGACGCGACCTATATTATCCCTGCCTGTGCCAAGACGCAGGTAGTCCAGCCCGCTCTGGCTCTGAGCAAGACTTGTCCTGCTGAAGTCTTGTTATGTGATCAAATCGCCCTTAAATATATGGTATCTAATAAGGGGACAGGCGTGGCCAAAGATGTGGTCATCACCGATCAGCTTCCCGATGGGCTGACTCTGACGACCGGCCAGAAGAATGTCGAAATCAAAGTTGGCGATCTGGAACCTGGCAAGTCGATGGTCTATACCGTCATGGCCAAGGCAGCCAAGACCGGGACTTACAAGAGTGGTGCTCTGGCCCAGGCTCAGGGCAATCTCAAGGCTGAATCCGAAGTGTGTGCCACGGCGGTTAAACAGCCTGTTCTGGCCATTACCAAGACTGGTCCTGAAAAACAGTATCTGGGCCGCAAGGTCAGCTATGACATTACCGTTGCCAACAAGGGTGATGCTCCGGCGACAGCAACCACTCTAACGGATACTATTCCTGCCGGTGTCAGCGAGGTAACAGCCTCGGATGGCGGTCAGGTTGCAGGCGGTCAGGTGACATGGAATCTGGGTACGCTGGCTGTCGGCCAGAGCCGCAAGGTCTCTGTCAGCTATCTGCCGCAGTCTGCGGGGTCCTTCAGCAATGTCGCATCGGTTTCGGCCACCTGTGCCGAAAGCGTCAAGGCCTCGGCCAAGACGGATGTGGCGGGGATTGCCGCGATTCTGCTTGAGGTGATTGACGTATCCGACCCGATCGAAGTCGGCAAGAACGAAACCTATATCATCACGGTTACCAACCAGGGTTCCGCTCCGGATACCGATATTGTCGTCAAGTGCAAACTGGAAGAGTCCATGCAGTTTGTCAGTGCCAGCGGTGCCACCACGGGCAGCTTTGCCGACGGTACTGTGACCTTCCAGCCTCTGGCTTCACTGGCACCCAAGGCCAAGGCAACCTGGAAAGTCGAAGTCAAGGCGGTCAAGGCCGGCGACGTCCGCTTCACGACCACGATGAGCAGCAAGCAGCTTGGACGTGAAGTGATGGAAACCGAAGCCACCAACTTCTACGAATAATCCATCCTATTGCATACACAAGGCTGTGGACGTATAATGCGTCCGCAGCCTTTTTTTTGGTCTGCTCAATCCAAACCCCTGCGTTCTGGGTAAGCAATGGATGGATTTGTTGTTTAATAAAATAACAGGTTTCCGGGATTCCGGGCCGAAATAACAGGTAGAACAGATACAGGAGTATTCGTTTCATGAAAAATGTCGTCTTGATGTGTTGTCTGGTTTTGCTGTGCGGCAGTAATCGGGTTTTGATGGCAGCCCAAGCCGAGCAGTCCGCCCCGACTGAAACCGCACAAACACCGTCTAAAGTGGATTTGGCAAGTCTAACCAGTATGGACCCCCAGAAAATGTGGGATACGATTTCGAATTATATTGCAACGCAGGGGATGGATTTGCTGTTTCGCCTGATTACCGCCGCGCTGATATTTTATGTCGGACGCTGGGTGGCCCGGGTGTTGACCAATTTACTTGAAAACGTGCTGAATCGGGCCAAGGTGGACCCGACGCTGAGCAAATTTGTGCGGAATCTGCTGTATTTTGGTCTGCTGGTATTTGTGGCGATTGCGGCCCTGAGTCGCCTGGGGGTGGAAACCACGTCTCTGGTGGCGGTGATTGGTGCTGCGGGCCTGGCTGTGGGTCTGGCCCTGCAGGGGTCGCTGTCCAATTTTGCCGCCGGCGTGCTGCTGATTATCTTCAAACCCTTCCGCGTGGGCGATTTTGTCGAGGTGGCCGGGGCAAAGGGGGTCGTCCAGGAAATCCAGATTTTCACCACGGTACTGCATTCACCGGATAATGTGCGTATCATTATCCCGAATTCGCAGGTCACCGGCGCCAACATTATCAACTACACCGCAAACGACAAGCGTCGTGTGGATCTGGTGTTTGGCATTTCCTATGGCGATGACATCACCAAAGCCAAACAGGTGATTACCAGTGTCCTGCTGTCCGACAGCCGGATCCTGCGTGATCCTGCCCCGGTGGTAGCGGTGCTTGGGCTGGGCGACAGTTCGGTCAATATTGCGGTGCGGCCATGGGTCAAGGCGCCCGATTACTGGCCGACCTATTTTGAATTGAATGAAAAAATTAAAGTATCGCTGGAGCAGAATGGGCTTTCGATTCCATTCCCGCAGCGGGATATCCATATTCGAACGGGTTCATTGAAGGTGTAAATGATTTCAACACTGCTGCGAACCATCAAAACACTTGCCGATATCGTCCTGAGCCTGGGTGGGCTGGGGCGAGGCTGGCAAGTGTTTTTTTATGTGCTGGTGGGTATTGCCGCAGGTTCCGGTGTGGTGCTGATACGGATTGCCAATGCGACATCCTATCTTTCCGATTCACCGCAAACCTGTATGAACTGTCACGTGATGACTGATGCCTATGCCAGTTGGCAGCGGGGCAGTCACGGTCATGCGGCGGTGTGTACGGATTGTCATGTTCCGCATGAAAATATGGCTGCCAAATGGGCCTTCAAGGGGCTGGATGGAACCAAACATTCCGCGGTGTTTACCTTCCGGGCCGAGCCGCAGACGCTGGAATTATCCGCAACGGCGGTCCCGGTTGTGCAGCGAAACTGCCTGCGATGTCACGGAAATCAGGTGCAGATGGTGCGTCTGGCCGGCGTCAGTGAACGCAAATGCTGGGATTGTCATCAGAATATTCATGGCGAAGTTCGGAGCCTGTCTTCTTCGCCTTCAATGCTGCGTCCTGACCTGCCCAAGGCGGGAGTCAACTGGTTGAATCAGGAGGTATCCAATGACAAATAAGACGGAAAAGAAACCGATTCGGCTGCCGCTGTGGGTGGGTGGTTTGATTGTAGTGGCTACCGCAGCGGTGGTGATTGTGCTGGGCCTGCTGTCAGTGTCGGTGATGGAGCGACGATGGGAGGCGCAGCGGCCGATGATGGTGGTCAATCCGATAGCTGATTTTGAGCCGGATAACGCCGTCTGGGGGCAGAACTGGCCGCGTGAATATGAGACCTACCGCAAGACCGAAATCAGCGACTCGCAGACCTTGTTTGGGGGTTCATTTCCGCGGGATTATCTGGAAGCGGATCCCTATCAGGTGGTGTTGTTTGCCGGGTATGGCTTTTCGCTGGATTATAAACAGGCCCGCGGCCACTACTGGGCGGTTAGTGATGTCAAAGAAACCAAACGGGTCAAAAAGCCGTTTCAGGCGGCGACCTGCTGGACCTGCAAGAGTACCGATGTCCCGCGGCTGATGAACAGCATGGGGGTTAAAGAATTTTATGCGGCCAATTTTCACGACCTGACCGACCAGGTCAAGCATCCCATCGGCTGTCAGGATTGCCATGACCCCGCGACGATGCGTCTGCGGATTACCCGACCGGGACTGATTGAGGGGTTCGCCGCCATGGGCAAAGATATAACCCAGGCCACGCATCAGGAAATGCGGTCCCTGGTCTGTGCACAGTGTCACGTCGAGTATTATTTCGCCAATGACGCGGCGGCAGAAAAGAAAAATTACCTGACGTTCCCCTGGCACAAGGGTACGACGGTTGAAGCCATGCTGGACTATTATGATGCGATGGATTTTACGGATTATGTCCACCCGGTTTCCAAAACGCCTATCGTGAAAGCCCAGCACCCGGATTATGAACTGTATCTGACGGGGATTCACGCCTATCGCGGCGTGTCCTGCGCGGATTGCCACATGCCGTATTTCACCGAAGGCGGTATGAAGTTTACCGACCACCACGTCCAGAGCCCGTTGCAGAATATTTCCAACAGTTGTGCCGTCTGTCACCGCTGGAGCGAACAGGAAATTCGCGGCCGGGTTGAGGCGATCCAAACCAAGGTGCGTGATACCAAACTCAAAGCCGAAAAAGCCATCGTCGAAGCCCATTTTGACGTGGCCGCGGCAATCCAGGCCAAGGCGACCGATGACCAGCTCATGCCGGTTCGAACACTGCTTCGCCATGCCCAGTTCCGCTGGGATTATGTCTCTGCGTCCAATGGCATGGGTTTCCATTCCCCGCAGGAATGCATGCGTATTCTGGCTGATGCCATAGACCAGGCTCAGCAGGCCAGAGTCCTGGTGGCTCGAATCCTGGCCCAGCAGGGGATCAAAGAAAGCCCGGCTTATCCGGATTTGGCCACCCGAGCCAATGCCCTGCAGGCGATAGCGCCTTATCTGAACCCATAGTCTAATTTCAACAACAGGACTTTCATGAAAATACGTTCTATTATCACATGTGCTGCTTTGATTCCGCTGGGAATCGGCCTGTGGTATGTCGGTCGAACGGCATACGAGGGAGCGATGACCATTCATCAGCTCTTGACGGAAAATAAGCAGCTCAAGCAGGCCATCACCAATTTAACAGCCGAGGAGCAGATTGGGTATGCCAAGGTGGTTTCTCAGGAAAAGACTGCCGAGGGTAAACTGATGACCACCCTGAAATTTGTCGAGACCGACCGCAGGGACAAGCTCAAAAAGATTCTCGAAAAGGAATACACCATTGAAGGTGACATCGTGCATTTTGATGCCTTGATTGTCAAGTTCGGTTCTCAGATGGTCATGGACGGCAAGGCCCGTGCGATGTACCTGTGGCGAAGAATCTATGGCGAGGCAATGTCGCCGCGAGAGGGTTTGCCCATCGAAGAGCTGGGACGAGAACCGGCTCGCTATGCGGATTTGCTGCAATTGCTGCCTGCCGAACACCGCCAGATGTTCTGGGAGCATATCTGGGAACTGGCCAATGATCCCGAGGCGTTAAGCCAGTATGATATCCAGGCGGTGTATGGCAATGCCGTGTACACCAAACTCCGTCCCGGGCTGATTTACGTCTTCAAAATCACCGCCAGCGGACAGGTCTATCCCGAAGTCGTGCCGGAACTGTAATTTTACTGCTGCAAAAAGGGATTGTGTTTCTTTTCGTTGCGAAGGGTGGTATGGGGACCGTGGCCGGGATAAATGCGGGTGGTCTCCGGCAGTACCAGCAGTTGGGTCTGGATGCTCTGGATGAGTTGTTCATGGCTGCCGCCGGGAAAGTCCGAGCGTCCTACCGACCCTGCAAACAGCGTATCGCCCACAAAAGCGATACCGTCTGACGGGCAATGCAGGCAAATGCCGCCGGGGGTGTGGCCCGGTGTGTGCAGGACTTCAAACCGCAATCCTGCGGCTCGAATTTCAGTCTGGCCGTCAATGACCACCTCTGCAGGTCGTGCCTGAAACACGGTTCCTGCCACCATGGACAAATTCTCATTGGGGTCCGTCAGCATCTCCGCATCGGCTTTGTGAATATATACTTTGGTCCTGGGCCAGTTTTCACGAATGATTTCCACCCCGCCAATATGGTCGATATGGCCATGGGTGATGATAACCGCCTCGGGATTCAGTGTTTGCTGCTGGAGGAATTGAACCAGCGGATAGGGGTGCAGGCCCGGATCAATCAGGACGCAGTCTTTCCTCGATTCATCAACTCGGACCACATAACAATTGGTCAAAAAATCCCCTAAAACAAAGGTGTCAATATGCATAAACTTACTCCGCTATAATATCAATTTGGATATTCAAGCAAATCCAGCCTTTTCGTTGTATCCGGCCGGTGCTCGGAAGTGAATCTATCAGAAAATAGGAGGGAAACCAACAAAAAAGCACCGTGAGTGATTTAGGCCATCAGACGTTCGCGGATTTCGTTTCGGCAATGATGGGCACGGTTAAGAACCTCATTGGCTAAAATACGGAACGAATGGTTGTTGTTATGCTGACGAAGGGATTTTGTGACTTTTCGCTCTATTTTGTCGAGTTCTGCTAACTCCATACGCATTCGCTGGTTATCATACGCCCATTCATCCAAAGCTGCTTCCAGCTCAGCGATGTATTTTGCTAATTGTTCTGCTTCAAACCAAGTCATTTTTTGCCCTTTCGTGTTGTTAACCGCTTAGATAAGACAAGGGGCATCCATTGATAATTACGATTTAATATGACAGGGGTTCAGACAGGTATAGAGGTTTTGTATGAAATAAGATGTATCGGGTAGATTAATGCTGGTAAGCTGAATCCATGGCCGTTTAGAGGGACGTTTCATCTCCAACTAAGGGCCGGATGTGGTTAATGGTGAAAAAGACCAGGTATTTTTCCGAATCATCGCCATCCGGATAAATCCAGGGCTGTTTTTTTCGCAGGGCCTCAATCACGGTGCGATTGGTTTCTTCCCGCTGCATGGTCAGATAGAGCCGTTTCCCTCGATAGCCGGGACCTTTTTCAATAAACATATAAGCGGCATGTAAATTCGCCCGCAGATTTTTATGACTGATTCGCTGCCGCATGACAAATGCCAGGGTGGTTTCATCGATGACGACAGGCTTTGAGTAAATTGCCAAGTCTACCAGATTATCAGGATCACAGGTAGCCAGAATTCCGATGCCGTCGTTTTGTTCAAAATAAGCCGCAAGAGTCATCATTCACCCTTTCGTAAAGGTTTTTATTATGGCAGTTTGATACCCGAATTCAGTTGGGATGTCAACGTGTCAAATCTGAAATTTACGCTTAATTGGGTTCTATTGGTTTTCTCTGGAATCGGACATTTTCATTCCGGATCAGGATAAATCGACCTGCCGGACTTGACTTGTCCCGCTTGAATCGTAATAATAACAGGTGAACTAAAACCTCGATCCAGGAGACCGCAGCATGAATCCAAGTGAACATAGTCAATATGATATAACGATTCTTCGTCCGGCCATCCGAAAAGAAGATGTGGCTCTGCGCGGCAGTCAATTATCCCCTGATGAACGTGCCCGTGTCAAAAAGGCCCTCCGTACTCTGCATAGCCTGGAAATTATGGCGACCAATGTCTATCGATTCCAAATCACCGGCAAACGCGATGAAATGGATGAAGAGATGATTCGTGCCATGTGCAACGAACAAACCCATATTTCCGATTTTCTGCTGCGGCTTTATGAATATGGTCTTAGTCCCAGCCCGTTTCGCTGGGCCTGGTGGATTGTTGGATTCGTTTTCGGATTCGGTTCACGGCTGCTGGGGCAAAAGGCGATGCTCAAGATGGGGATTTGGCTGGAAAGCAAGGCTGTTCACCACTACGGCGAATTGCTGAGTGCAGCCCCGTGGGATGAGGCTACTCGGATGACACTGGAAAAAGACCAGGCCGATGAGGTTGGCCATATCAATACCTGGAAAAAGTACCTGGCCCGGAGCGGGGCCTGATTTCGGAGGAGCTGCCATGGATTTCAAAACAGTCAAAGATGTTCTCGAATTTGCGATTCGCAAGGAAGACGCCGCGGTGCAATTTTATCATGACCTGGCGGCATTGATGAAGGATTCCACTACACGGATTATCTTTGAAGTGCTTGGCCGAAATGAAATGCAGCACAAGTCCAATCTGGAATTTGAACTCATCAAGCAGGGACAGGTGGTTACTGAGGAAGAATTCAGGGTTACTGATGAACCGACCAGTTATATCGAAGTCGATGAAGAAGCCAGGTCCATGACCTATACGGATGCCTTGCAGCTTGCTATTCGCAAGGAGCAGGCGGCATTTCAGTTGTTTGCCGAATTGATGGTTCAGGCCAAAGATCCGCAACTGCGGAAGATGTTTTTTGAGCTGGCCCAGGAAGAGATGCGTCATGTCCTGCAATTTGAAAACGAGTACAACAATATCGTCCCCAAAAAATGACAGGATAATCCGGCGGCATACCCGGCGAATAGGATTACTCCCTATCGGTCATAGGTCGTATTACGCCGTGGATATGGATTGAGTAAAACTATAAGTCGAGTCTTTATCTCCTCAATATGTTCTGTCTTACCCCCTGCGTGTGCGTTTTGAAGAAATAAATAATTTTTTTGAGGGTGATTTTTCCCTCTGAAATGGATTTAATAATAGATAGGTTAGGATAGGCCAGGCTACAAGAGGACACTTTTGATGCAAAATGGCATCAAGGAGAAAGACATGAAACGTCAAACTGCTTTTACCTTGATTGAGCTGCTGGTGGTGATTGCGATTATTGCATTGTTGCTGGCGATTATTGTTCCGTCTTTGAAGGTTGCCAAAGAAATCGCGGCCGGATCGGTATGTATGGGGAATGAGGCACAACTGGGTAAAAGCTGGCTTTTGTATGCCGAAGACAACAAAGGATTGATTGTAGATGGGGATACTTCAGATCAGTTTGATGGACAATCGACCTATGCTCGCCCGGATGGGACAGTCACTGTGCGAAATTGGGTCGGACGACCTATGGGACCAAACAAAGAAGATATCAACGATACACTCAATGATAAAATTCGTGGTTTTCAGGTCGGAGCACTCTGGCCCTATGTCAGTGATCCCAAAGTCTATCATTGCCCCATTGACATGCGGCATACCAAACGTGCGGTCAACCCCTATAATAGTCCGACAGGCAATCCCCCTGGCTTGTGGATCGGAGGTTATCGAACGTATTCGATTGGTAAACCGTTGTCCAAGCGGCCGACTGATAGCAGCGATTCAACGGGCGAGATGAAGGTCGAAATTATCCGTGCATCCCAATTTGTCAATCCCAGCGACAAAATTATTTTCCTGGAGGAAACGGATGGGTATGGCTGGAATCACCGTACCTGGAATATGAATCTCAAAACCCCCAACTGGGTGGATCCGTTTGCCATTCTGCATAACGACAGCAGTACGTTTGTTTATGCCGATGGTCATGCTGACCGACATAAATGGGTTAATAAGCAAACCAGAGAAATGGCCAAGGCCCAGCAGAAATACTGGTCGGCAGTGGATCCGGGAACCGGCTCCACCGAAGACTGGGTTTGGTTTAAGCGATCGTATATTCCCGGAAAGATGCCCAGTAGCTGGAACTAAATATTCATTCAAACAGCGAGGACACATGGAACAGTGTAATACACGCAGAGAGTTTCTGAAGGCCGCCGGCTTTTGTGCTGCGGCTGGAACAGTATTATTCACCGGATGCCAGACATCGACGACAAAAGGCCTCTCCGCAGCTCCGATGACCGCGTATGGCAATGCCCCCAAAGACCTGATCCGTGTTGGTTTTGTTGGCACGGGCAATATGGGCACCAGCCATGTCAGCAATCTGACCCGGGTGGAGGGCTGCCAGATTGTCGCCATTTGTGATATACGGCCCGAAATGGCCAGACGGGCGGCCGCAATCGTGACCAAGGCGGGTTTCCCGGAGCCGAAACTGTACACCGCCGGCGAACTGGACTTTGTGAACATGTGCGAATCCGAAGATCTGGACCTGGTCTATAATGCCGCCCCCTGGCACTGGCACACCCCGATTTGTCTGGCGGCCATGAAAAACGGCAAGCATGCCGCCTCCGAGGTCAACATTGCCTTGTCGGTGGAGGATTGCTGGCAACTGGTTGAAACCAGCGAAAAAACTCGCAGGCACTGTGTGATGATGGAAAACTGCTGCTATGATTCCATGGAAATGATGACGATGAATATGATTCGCCAGGGGCTGTTCGGTACGATCCTGCATGGCCGATGCGGCTATCTGCATGACCTGCGGGATCTAAAGCTGTCCCCAACCTATTATCAGGGCCAGTGGCGGCTCCATGAATCCATCAAGCGTGATGGCAATCTGTATCCTACCCATGGCATCGGGCCGATGGCCTGGTGTATGGATATCCATCGAGGGGATGCCTTTGATACGCTGGTCTCCATGAGTACCGCCTCGCTGGGCTTAAATGAATATGCCAGGATACACTATCCTGACAGCCCCTGGGTTCATCAAAAATTTGCCCTGGGCGATGTCAATGTCTGTATGATCAAAACCAAACTCGGCAAGACGATTCTATGCACTCATGATACCAATCTGCCCCGACCCTACAGCCGGGATTTTATGGTGCAGGGCGCCAAAGGGCTGGTTCAGAAATATCCGTCCGAGCTGGTTTATATTGAGGGTAAAAGCAAACCGCATGAATGGCAGGACCTTGCGGATTATTCCAAAGACTACGAACACCCCGTCTGGAAGCAGCTGCGTGAAAAATCTGCCGGCGCCGGCCATGGCGGTATGGATTTCATCGAAGACTGGCGTCTGATTCAGGCCCTGCGCAAGGGATTAACGCCGGATATTGACGTCTATGATTCCGTGGCCTGGAGTGTGATCATTCCCCTCAGTGAACAATCGGTTGCCGCCGGCGGAAAACCGGTCAAATTCCCTGACTTTACCCGCGGCCTGTGGCAGCAGCCGCGTCCACTGCAGGTGGATACGCACCCTGATCTCTAAGCGGCAGAAACCGAATCAGGCGGTCATTAATTCGTTCAACTGTGCCAGGGCGCTGCGTTGAATCTGGCGGACACGTTCACGCGTCAGATTGAGCCTCTCGCCGATTTGCTTGAGCGTCAGAGGTTCTTCGCCGTTAAGCCCGAATCGCAGACGCAGGACTTCGGCTTCGCGCGGGTCGATCTGGTCCAGCAATTCCACCGCCCGGCCCAATTCTTCATCCGAACCGAGGTCGTCTTCAGGCAGCTGGATTTTATCGTCTTCGATTGCATCATCCAGGCCGGCATTGTCTTCCGCGGAATCATGCTGGAAACCCTGATCGACGACGGTGACGATATCGCGGATGGCGCGTGCCTTGCGGACGGGAACTTTCATGGCCGAAGCCATTTCTTCGAGGCTGGCGGTGCGTCCCAGCTTGGATTCGAGTTCCGCATGGGTGTTACGCCACTGGTTAATGAGTTCGACCATATAGGTCGGGATATGGATCGGCTGGGAATTATTCAGAATGGCTCGTTTGATGGCCTGCTTGATCCACCATGCCGAGTACGTGCTGAATCGCACGCCATGCTCGGGATCAAACGTATCCACGGCACGCAGAAGGCCGAGGTTGCCTTCTTCGATCAAATCGCCGAGGGTCAGTCCTCGGCCGGAAAATTTCTTGGCGATATTGACAACCAGCCGCAGATTGCTGCGAATCAGGCGGTCACGGGCCTCCGGATCATTATGTTCCAGGACGGCCGCAGCGAGTGCTTTTTCTTCGTTCCAGCTTAACAGGGGTGCTTCGTCGATTTCCTTGAGATACTCTTTAATCGTAACATCGAAAGCCATGTATCACCTACCTTCGCAATACTGCCGAAAAAGGTCGTCCCTGTTCTTTCTCGACTTTCGTTTGGTTATACTGATTTCACTCGTCAATTTCAAGCTTTGTTGCGATATCATACAGCCCTTGTCCATCGCAGCAAAACCATACCACCTGGGTATAAAAAATAAGACCACAGGGTCAAGGGCATACTTTCCCTTTGTCCCTGTGGTCTTTATCGGCCAAAATCGATTCCCAGTTTAACGGTGATCCGGAAAATTACCGATTAAGGCCGTAACTCATTGCTAATCAAAGACTTTTAGTTCGGCATCAGCGGACCATCCAGGCCGCCGCGACGCTGCGGTCCCTGATTTTCGGACGTTTCCGAGGAGGAACCCTGGGTCTGGTCTTCGGCTGCCCACTGGACGCGACGCAGGCTCAGGCCGATTTTGCGGCTGTCGGTATCGACCCGCAGAATCTTGACCTCAACATCATCCCCAATTTTGACGATATCCTGCGGCGATTCGACCTTCTGGTCAGACAGCTCGGAAATATGCAGCAGGCCTTCCAGTTCGTTTTCCAGTTCGACAAACACGCCGAAGTTGGTCAGCTTGGTAATCTTGCCGCGAACAATCTGGCCGGGGATGTACTTTTCCGGAATGGCACGGACCCACGGGTCTTCAGTCAATTGCTTGATACCCAGGGAGATGCGATGTTTGTCCTCATCGACTTCCAGCACGACACACCGGACTTCCTGCCCCTTTTGCAGACATTCGCCGGGGTGATTGTACTTCTTGGTCCAGCTCAGGTCGGAAATGTGAATAAGGCCGTCGATACCGGGTTCGATTTCGACAAATGCCCCATAGTTGGTCAGACTGGTTACTTTGGCGGTCACCATGGTGCCGACTGGATACTTCTGGCCGGCGATAGTCCACGGATTGGCTTCAAGCTGCTTGATGCCCAGTGAGATTTCCTGTTTTTCCTTGTTGACATCCAGCACGACCACGTCGATTTCCTGGCCGACCTGCAGAATGTCCGACGGATGAGCCACACGCTTGGTCCAGCTCATTTCGCTGATATGGACAAGACCTTCGATGCCTTCGTCCAGGCGAATGAATGCGCCATAGTTCATGATGTTGACCACGGTGCCCTTCACGCGGCTGCCGACCGGGAAGCGGGTTTCGACATTGGCCCACGGACTGGGCTGTTTCTGCTTGAGGCCCAGCGAAATTTTTTCGGTGGTGCGGTCCACGCCAATGACCATGCATTCGATTTCCTGATCCAGCTGAACCACCTCAGACGGATGCGCCACGCGGCCCCAACTGAGGTCGGAAATATGCAGCAGACCGTCCAGGCCGCCCAGGTCCACGAAGACGCCGAAATCGGCGACATTCTTGACGATACCCTTGCGAATCTGACCGACTTCAATCTCACGCAGCAGTTTTTCCTTGCTGGCCTGACGGTCTTCTTCGATGAGTTTGCGGCGAGAGACCACGATGTTGTGATTTTCGGTGTCGATTTTGAGAATCTTGCATTCGATTTCGGTGCCGATGAAGCGGCTGATGTCGCCGGGCTTGCGGATGTCCACCTGCGAGGCGGGCAAGAAGACCGGTACGCCGATATCGACCAGCAGACCGCCTTTGATGCGACGGCTGACGATGCCCTTGACCACATCGCCTTCCTTCTTGGTGGTGGTGATGTGTTCCCAGCCCCGAATACGATCGGCTTTGCGCTTGGACAGGACCAGACCGTTTTCGGCATCGACTTCTTCCAGAAGCACTTCAATTTCTTTGCCGACTACGATTTCGTCGGGGCTGTCAAATTCGGTGGTTTCAATCAGGCCTTCGCTCTTGAGCCCCAGTTCAATGACCACATCATTGCCGGCCATACCGACAATCTTACCCTTGACAATCGTGCCGGGCACAAGGGCCTCGACCTTTTTATCCAGAGCTTTTTCCAGCATCTGCTGGTGTTCTGTGGTGTACAATTCCCCCAATTGCTGCTCAAGCTGATCGTCTGTGATGCCAAGTTTCGAAATTAAATTTCTGTCTACCATAAAAAATCTCCTGTGAGTTGTTTTGAGGCCTCGCTGGCGCCCCACATATACGCAAGCGAACCTATAACCTTGTGAAGGTTAAATCGCATCGGCAACGCTGCCGACACCTTGTTCTAAACCGCGATTAAGCACGGTACGCTTCGAGCTTTTCGACAAACTCTCGAATGACCTCGTCCGGAGTGGATGCGCCTGCTGTCACGCCGGCCACCCGTTTGCCGGAAAGGATACTTATATCAAGTTCTTCCCAGTTTTGCAAATGGTAGGTTTGCGGATTATGTTTTTTACATAACTCCGCCAGCTTGCGAGTGTTGGCGCTGTGGAGGCCGCCAAGCACAAACATAATATCCACTTGGCGACAGAGTTTAACCGCAGCTTCCTGGCGGTCTTTGGTTTCCCGACACAGGGTGTTGATTATTTTGATCTCCGAAAAGGGCAATTTGCCGATATAGCCTATCATGGTGGCAAAATAGTCCGGGCTTTGGGTAGTCTGGCAAATCACACCTAACTTCTTATGGTTTCTTATCTTATCGAGGTCTGTTTCATCGCCGATTACCTCTATGCCCTCAGCCGAACCGACAACGGCCTTCACTTCCGGGTGGTCTTTGTCGCCGATGATAACCACCTGATAGCCTTCTTCATGAAGCTGGCGGGCGATTTTCTGGACACGCTTGACTAGCACACAGGTTGCATCAACAATGTTAAGTCCTTTATTTTGAAGGACTTGGAGTTCTTGTTGCGTGGCTCCGTGGGAGCGAATCAGAGCCGTTCCCTCAGCAATAGAATCCACCGATTCCACGGTATTCAGCCCGGCCTGCGACAATTGCCGAACTACATCTTCGTTGTGAATAATCGGACCCAGACTATAGACTTTATTTTGTTCCGCCAGGGTCTTTTTCGCTAAATTGATCGCGTTGCGAACACCCGGACAGAAGCCGCATTTTTCAGCTACTAATACTTTCATGAATCGTTCCTGTAAATTATGGAATCGGGACTATACCATAAAGTACGGTCCAGCTCAATGAAATGATTATAGAATCAGAGGGTAAAACATGTCAATAATATCCAATATGCGGTTGCTATAAGCCCTACGTGCTTGACATTGCATGAGACTTACTCTGTCAATATCTTAATGAGGGCGTCGGCATCGGCATATTCTGCGACAAGCTGATGCAGGCGGGCAATCTTGGCGGTGTCATAGGTCTGGATTTTAAATCCAAGGTCTTTCATGCGAGCACTGACGGTAAAGGTGTCGTCGGCGCTGGTCAGGACCGGAATATTGCTGGATTTGAGCAGCGGCTCAATCGTCGGATGCGGCTCAAAGCCGCCGGTCAAAATCAATCCTCCGCCCAGGGTTGTCTGGCGGGATAGCACCAGAATCGATACGAGGATATTATCGATCCGGTCGCCGGGCATAATGACCAGGGTATTGTCCCGAATATGACGGACAACATTCTGCGGTTCCATGGCCGCCACAACCGTATGCTCCACCGGATTGGACAGCGCATCCTGTCCGCACAGGACGTTGTATTTGAATTCTTCAGCCAGCTGCCCGATTGTGTAAGTGGACAAAATATGCTCGTATGGAATCGCTCCCAGCAGCTTGGTACCGAACAGTTTCAACCCCCGGCTGACAACATCTTTGACCATGTCGTATTTTTCCGGCAGGACTTTATTCAAAATCACGCCGAGCACTTCGACATTATGTTCGCGGAACAGCGACAGGCTCAGGGCAATTTCGTCAATGGGTTTGCCGATACCGCCAGCGGTGACAATGACGACCTTGGCGTTGAGCAATTGGGCGACACGGGCATTGGACAACCCAAAACAACTGCCAACGCCGGCGTGGCCGGTACCTTCAAACAGTACGATTTTATGAGACTTGAACAATTCGTCGCGACTATGCAGAATTTCTTTTTCAAGAGGAGCCGCATTGGGATTATTGATGAATTTACGGGTAAAATCCCGCTCAATCGCAATCGGACTCATCAGGCAGGGCTCATCCTGCATATTAAACACCTGATGCATCAGGACGCTGTCCTTATCAATATTTTTATTCTGATAGCAGACATAATGCTGCCCGACGGGCTTACAGTACCCCGGATCAAATCCCCGGTCATGCAGAAGCTGCATCAGGCCAAGGGTTACCGATGTTTTCCCGCAATCCTGCAACGTGGCGGCGATATAGATTGGTTTCATAGTCGTATTCCATCACAACGGGTTTCTTGCGTTTACGACCAAAACAGTCTTCACTGGGGTACTGCTTTGATTTCGTTCAGTATATCGTCCATATACCGCGATATATTTTGCTGAATTATATCGGACAAATGGCTGTCGTATGCAATGATTTTCGGCTCAATACCAAAAATAACGACATCCGACGGTGCATTTCCCAGTTGTTCAGCCAGTGCAAGCACCTTCAAAATGTCCATTTCATGGAGTGAAAAATGGGATAGCGTCTTGATGGTACGAACCTCGTCGGGCCTGAACCGGCGTATGGTTCCGGCGGCAGTCCCCATTTTGGCACAATCGATGAGAATGACTTTTCGACGGTTTTCAATTTTATAAAGCAGGCTCAGGCCGCCCACTCCGCCATCATAAAATTCCACATCGTCGCATCCGGAAATGGTCTGATTTTGTGATAAATGTGCCAGTTTTTGTACCAGCAGCACACCAATACCCTCATCGGCCATCAGGGGATTGCCAAGTCCTGCAACCAGGGTTGTTTTGGGATGATTCATATGGTTGTAAGTTATTAAAATATAATATCTTAAAGAATTATTACGAGCCTTTCCATCAGCCAATTCAAGGTTGAATTGAACTGGCATACCATACTTCAAATGGAATCTTTCTGCAAGAAAAAACGATTTTTAGGTCGATTATTGTGTGTATTATGTGAAAATTGCAATAAATAAACGCTTGACACAGAACAATAAAGTCGCTATTTTGAACATCAGCTTGTGAAAGTGAGCACAAACACAAAGATAAAAAGGCGGCTCCGGATGTTGAAATTTCGCAAAATACCGGCAGAAACGATTCGACGAATGCCTCGATATCTGCGGGCATTTTCGCTGTTGGGACAGGAAGGGCAGGCCTATATTTCCAGTCAGGCCCTGGCCGGGCAACTCCACCTCAAACCGCCTCAAATTCGCAAGGATCTATCCTATTTCGGGGATTTTGGCACTCGCGGTGTTGGCTATCCGGTTTCGGATACGGCTCGTCGGATTCGGGAGATTCTCAAGTTGGATGTGGCCCAGAAAGCGGTCCTGATTGGGGCAGGGCGGCTGGGGACGGCCATTGCTTCTTACCCGGGGTTTGCGATGTTTGGTTTCGATATTGCTGCCATTTATGATAATTCTCCCGCTAAAATCGGCAAAAAACTTGCAGGCCTGACCATCCAGGATATTCAGACTATCTCCGGCATCGCGGAGCAGCGAATCCGTCTTGCCATCCTGGCTGTGCCTTCCGAATCGGCTCAGGCGTGTGCGACGTTGCTGGTGGATGCCGGCATCCGCGGTATCCTGAATTTATCGCCCTGCTGGCTGAAAGTCCCCAAGCGTGTCAAAGTGGTCAGTATCGATCTGGCTATGGAGCTGGGAACTCTGCTGTTTTATCTGTAATTCGGGTGATTCGCCAAAAGCGGCAAACATAAACGTGATAAACGCAAAACGACGGTTTAACAGGAAATAAGGACTGGCTTATGAGTGTGAGCAAACTGAGTAAAGAACGATTCGGGCAGTTTGTAGATGCGATGCTGGCGGCGGGCAGGAGAGTGGTTGGTGTCGTGGCCAAAGAGGACCGCTTTCAGTTTGATGATCTTCGATCCGCTGCCGCTCTGCGGCTGGATTATGATGTCACCATTCTTCCGCCCAAAAAATATGTGCTTCCGCAGGTTGAACCTCTGCTGCAGTTTGAAGTCGGCGGCAGGGCTCAATCGGTCATGAATTATGATCCGATGATTCTGCTGGGGGTTCATCCCTATGACCTGATTGCCATCCGGCAAATGGATGAGTTATTCAGTCAGGGCGAGTATGACAGGCATTATATGGATCGCCGAAAACAGATTACCATTATCGCCTGCGATGTTGCTCGGCCCAGCAAAAATATCTTTGCCTCATCCATGGAAACCGCGGTCGTCTCCGACGGCTACGACATCCTGATTACCGATATCGGTGATGCCTATCTGCTGGATGTGGCCACCGAAAAGGGGCATGCTCTGATGACCTACGCCAAAGGGCTTGCTGCGGCAACCCCGGCCGACATGGAGAAACGCCAGGCCATCCAGGAGGCCAACCGCACCGGGTTGAACAAACACAAACTGGCCTGCAAGCCGTCGTATTTGCCCAAGCTGATGGAAAAGGCCTACAATCATCCCGTCTGGCAGGAAAAAGCCCGTCTGTGTTTTTCCTGCGGCTCCTGCAACCAGGTCTGTCCGACCTGCTATTGCTTTGATGTCCAGGATCAGGTCAACTGGGATCTCAAGACAGGCCAGCGGGTACGCTGCTGGGACGGCTGCCTGCTCGAAAATTTTGCCACTGTGGCAGGCAACCATAATTTTCGCAAGGACCGATCTTCCCGCTTCCGTCATCGTCTGTTCCGCAAGGCCAAATATGTTCCCGAAAAAATCGGCGGCCAGATTGCCTGTGTCGGCTGCGGACGCTGCATTACTGCCTGCGTCGCCGATATTGCCAATCCTGTAACCATCTATAACCGCCTGATGGAAGAACAAACCCTCGGATAAAAGGAGACTGATACCATGTGCGACTGCTGCAGTGAACACAAGGATATTTACCTGCCGGAGATGGCGACGATTACCAAACGCCGCATGCTCAATGGCACGGAATTGTTTATGCATCTGGAAATGGATTCCGGCAAAGAGCTGGAACATGTTCCCGGCCAGTTCGTGGAGGTGTCGATTGCGGGACTGGGGGAGGCCCCGATTTCGATTTCCTCGTCGCCGACCCAGAAGGGCATTGAGCTGGTGGTTCGCAACGTTGGCAGCCTGACGCGGACTATACACAAGCTTGAAGTCGGTCAGAAAATTGGCATTCGCGGTCCTTTCGGCTCACAGTATCCCATCGAACAGGCCAAGGGCAAAGACCTCGTCTTTATCTGCGGCGGCATTGGCCTGGTGCCCCAGCGGTCCTTCATCCGTTATGTCCTGGATAACCGCAAGGAGTACGGCAAGGTCACGGTGCTGGTTGGCACCAAATGCTATGACATGCGGCTATTCCGTGAAGAGCTGGCCATGTGGTCGGAACGCAAGGATATGACGCTGATGGAAACCATCGACGAAGCCCATGACTGCTGGAACGGCAATGTCGGAGTGGTTACGACACTGATTCCCAAGGTGGAAAGCGATCTGCCTAAATCGGTCGTACTGGTCTGTGGGCCGCCGGTCATGTATAAATTTGTCTTGATGGCGCTGGCAGAGGCTGAAGTTCCGGCGGACAATATTTATGTGAATCTTGAACGACGAATGAAATGCGGTGTGGGCAAATGCGGCCATTGCCAGATCAATGGTCTGTATGTCTGTCAGGACGGCCCGGTGTTCCGCTGGTCTGATTTGGCCGTAGTGCCGGAGGCGATCTAATATGAGCAAACCAAGAGTAGCGATTTTCGATTTTGCCTGCTGTGAAGGCTGTCAGCTCCAGATCGTCAATCTGGAAGAAGAAATCCTGGACCTGATTAATGTGGTGGATGTGGTCGAGTGGCGCGAGGCCATGAGTGAACAGAGCCACGATTACGATATCGCCATCGTTGAAGGCTCGATTACCCGGCCCGAAGATGAAAAGCGTATCGAAATCATCCGCAGCCGCTGCAAGATTCTGATTGCACTGGGAGCGTGTGCGACCCTCGGCGGGGTCAATAAAATGAAAAACAAATTCGACCTCGAAGAAGTCAAGCATTGTGTCTATGGCAAAGACGCTCACATGCCCCACCTGGAAACCGGCCTGACCAAGGCGGTCCATGAAGTGGTGGACGTGGACTATAAAATCCACGGCTGCCCGATTGATCGCAGGGAATTTGCTTCTGTTATTCGGGCATTGCTGCTGGGCAAAAAACCGACGATTCCGGATTATCCGGTGTGTGTGGAATGCAAGGCCAAAGAAAACATCTGCCGCTATGAGTACAACCAGATTTGTCTGGGGCCGATTATTCGAGCCGGCTGTGGCGCACGATGTCCGTCCAATGGATTCCGCTGTTTCGGCTGCCGAGGCTATGTGGACAACCCCAATGTGGAAGCCGCACGCGAAGTCATGGATAAATACGGTTTGACTGTGGAAGATTTACGACAGAAAATGGTGTTGTTTGGCTGTGAACAAGGACCGACGGTATGAGCACGAATATAAACATTAACGTCCATCATGTAACCCGAATCGAAGGCCACGGCAACATCGTGGTTAATGCCAAAGACGGCAAAATTGAAAAATGCGAATGGCAGGTGCCCGAAGCGCCCCGTTTTTTTGAAGCGATGGTGCGGGGACGCAGCTTTCAGGACATCCAGACCATTGTCAGCCGGATTTGCGGAATCTGTTCGATTACCCACTCGCTGGCCTCGACCAAGGCTGTTGAGGATGCCCTCGGTATCGAAGTCAGCGAACAGGCCGACAAGCTGCGTATCCTGATGCATTATTCCGAGCAGCTCCAGAGCCACACCCTGCACGTGGGCTATCTGGTTGCGCCGGATTTGTTTAATGCGCCCTCGGTGGTGCCGCTGGTGCCCAAGGCCCCCGATGCCGTCAAGACCATCATTCGTGCCCATCGGGTGGCCAATACCTGGTCGGATTTGATTGCGGGTCGGACCACCCATCCGGTTACGCTTATTCCCGGCGGTCTGTGCAAGATTCCCACGGAGCAGCAGCTTCGTGACCTGAAAAAGGAATTGGAATCAACGGTCAAGGACCTGGTGGCCATCTGTGAAGTGGTTCACAGTGTCGCCGGCAATCTGCCCAAATTTGAACGGCCCACCGAGTATGTCTCGCTCAAACAGACGACCCCGCCGGCTTATACGTTCTACCACGGCGACATCACCAGCAACGACTGCAATGGGGATGGTCCGGTCAATATTCGCAACTGGCAGAAGGTGGCCAACGAATACGTTTCGCCGCAATCCACCGCCAAGTGGTGCAAGTGGCATCGGGACGCCTATATGGTGGGGGCCCTGGCACGGTTCAACAACAATGCTGAACTCCTGAGCCCTTTGGGCAAAAAAGTGGCCGAGATGTTCGGTCTTAAGAAGGGCAATACCAATCCCTTTATGAACAATATTGCCCAGCTGGCTGAAGCAGCTCACGTTGTCGAAACCAGTATCCAGATGATCGATGACCTCCTGACTCGGGGCCTCAAGCCCGAAACGGTGAAAGTCAGCCCGCGTGCCGGCCGGGGAAGCGGCTGCGTCGAAGCTCCTCGCGGCATTCTGTTCCACACCTACGAATTTGACAAATACGGCAACTGCGTCTATGGCAATGTCTGTATCCCCACCAACCAGAACCATGCCAACATCCAGAAAGACTTCGAGAAATTCGTGCCGGAGTTTATGCATCTGGGCCAGGATGCCCTCCGTCATGGGATGGAAATGCTGGTTCGGGCCTATGATCCGTGCGTGTCCTGCTCTACCCATTTCCTGAATGTAGAGTTTGTATAGACCATAAGCTTCTTGACTCCAATCTGAAGCGGCTGAAGTGTGCCAAAAACGCCCTTGTCCATGTCGAATGGACCGGGGCGTTTCATTTTAGATTCCGTCTGGTATTGTCCCAAATGCCTCAATTTGTACGAGGCCCTATTTTATGGATTGGTGTTCTGCGAAAATAAAGGGTGTTACAAATCTTGATTTTCCAAACCCAAAGACCATGCTGCTGGAGCTTTGTGTGAGTGGATTCATGCAATGATAAAAGGTGGGAATTGTAAGAATGGATTATTAAAAGAGATAAAATGGGGCGGCAATGGCCTTGTTGGGCTTGGGAGTTCGGCTCAGTGGTAAAAAGCAGGCATGAGCTAATGAAAGAACAACATTTAAAAATTTAGATTTTTTTTGTGCTCTATATATAGACGGCTTGTTTTTATATATACAATATATAGTGTATTTTTGCAAAAAAACCTAATTCTACGACGTATCCTGAACGTTGCCGCCCGAATGAAATAGAAAAATTTGCCGATATTAATATTGACGAAAAGTGGGGCAAAGTGGTATGGTATCCCACAAAATGGTATGTCCGGTGGAGTAAAAGACAATGTTACTACTAACAGGCGAATTTGAGCACACGCTCGATGAAAAGAACCGGCTTTTCATCTCCAACAAGCTGCGCAGTCAAATTGACGTCAAGGAATACGGCGGCGATTTTTACCTTGCGATGGGCCCTAATGGAGTGCTTTGCCTGTATCCCGAAAAGTATTTTCAGCAAATCGCCCTTGCCGGTGCGCCAGGGACGGCCGCCCCGGATGAAGTCGTCGCTTTCGAGCGTATGACATTTGCTATGGCCAGCAGGGTTGAGCTGGATCGGCAGGGACGATTGCTTTTGCCGGAAAAAATCAAAAAACGGGCAAACCTCGGCTCTTCGCTGACCCTCGTCGGCGTGAGAGACCATATCGAAATATGGAATTCCGAGGACTGGGAACAGTATCTGATGGACAATATAAATCAGTACCAGCACCAGGTAGCCCAGGCAAGACAGACGGTTCTGCAAAAACAGAGCCGACAAGTTGAGGAATAGCCGGAGGATTTATGGCTGAGCTGTTTATGGATGAAATTAGTCGTGTTCGTGGCTGCCTTGACGGCATTTATCCCGCTGATGAGCAGACCCTCTCGGCGGTTGGTGTATTAGCCGACCGGCTGGATTGTCTGAAAAAGCAAAACCCGATGTTTGCGGGTATCTCGTTTTCTCCCGACCTTCAACGGCTTTCCGGACGGGCAATGGTTACTATTGCCGGCTGACAGGCCGTTTTGAGAATGGATTCGAATAATCAGAAGGATTGTTCGGCGGAACCCATGGATAGGGCTACGCCGAACGAACATATACCGGTTTTAGCAGAAACCTTAGCCGAATACATCCATTTACCCAAGGATGGGATTTTTGTGGATGCGACGGTGGGACACGGAGGTCACAGCCGTCTGTTCGGTTCACAACTGGGGCCGGAGGGGATACTGGTTGGGTTGGATGTTGACCCGAAGAGTCTCCAAAAGGCCCAGGCCAATTTAACCGGCCTTCCGTGCCGGATTATTTTAATTCGGGAAAACTTTTCCCGTCTGGATGAAGTATTAACTAAACAGGGGATACAGCAGGTGGATTGTATCCTGGCCGATCTGGGTTTTTGTTCGGCACAGGTCGCCGACCCCCAGCGAGGGATGAGCTTTCAGGTGGACGCCCCGCTGGATATGCGGCTGGACACTCGGTTGTCAATTTCAGCGTCTGATATCGTCAATCAAATGCCCGAAAAACAGCTGGCGGATTTGATTTTCAAGTATGGGCAGGAAAGGGCTTCTCGGCGCATTGCTCGATTCATTGTGGATCATCGGGCCAAACAGAAGTTCTACACCACCGGACAACTGGCCATGATGATCTGCAAGGCCCTCGGGCAGCCTGCGACCGGTCGACACAGCAAGATTCATCCGGCCACGCGGACCTTTCAGGCCCTTCGGATTGCAGTCAATCAGGAACTGGAATGTTTAAAAACTTTGTTAAAAGATGCTGTTGTGCGGTTGAAAAAAGGCGGCATTCTTGCGATAATCAGTTTTCATAGTCTCGAAGATGGACTCGTCAAAGAGGATTTTCGGTTGCATAAGGCGGAAGGCACCTATGAAATCCTCACTAAAAAACCATTAATCGCCGATGAAACAGAAGTGCGGACGAATCCTCGTTCGCGAAGTGCAAAATTAAGAATAGCCAGAAAAATTGTATAACATATATGCGGAATAAAAAGGAGTACACGGAAATGACAACCGACGCCAAGGTGGGCCTGTTGCTCGGACTGGTTTTTATTGTAATTATCGCGTTTGTCATCAATGGATTGCCCGACTTTGTGCATTCCTTCAAAGATAAGCCGGTTGTCGAGACGGCGGTTACCACCCAGACCGGAAGCAGTCTGGTGATTGACCCGGCGGTTGTGGATGTGGCCCGTAGCCTTCAGACCGGGCGGACCCATCTGCGGTATGCTGAACCGCCTTCACAGGTTATGAATCTGGATGCCTATGCGGGCAGTTCTGATCAGCCGCAAACGGTCGATACTACCGCTGCGGTGGTTCAGAATCCGCCAGCTGCCCAGATTGCCACGCCGACGCAGCCTCAGGCTCAGCCTGCGATTGCGTCTGTCCAGCCGTCACAGCCTCAGACGCAAAATACCTTCTCCAACCGGGTGGCGGCAGTGGCTCCTCAAACGGCAGTTGAGTTATCGCCGGTTATGCCGACTTCGCAGACGGATACCATGATCAGTCATCAGACTGCACAAACCATCAAGGCGGCTCAGCAAACCGTTGAGACTATTCAACAGCCTGCAAAGCCCAGGCCCGAAGCTGTCAAAACAACTGGCAGTGCCGGCAGAACCCATGTGGTTGATAAAGGCGAATCGCTGGCTGTGATTGCCAAAAAATATTATGGACCTGAAGTCGGCAATCAGCGGGCAACCATCCAGATGCTGTTCGAGGCCAATAAAGACGTCTTGGACTCTGTGGACAAGGTCAAAGTGGGCGATAAACTGGTGATTCCCCAGATTGCAGGCTCCCAGCCGGCCCAGAGCGAAAAGCCCAAAACCGCGTCCGCATCGCTGATGGACAAATTTAAAAATGTCTTCGAACCTGCCGATGCCCAAAAAGAAACGGTGGTTAAAAACAGTGCCGTGCCGGATAAAGCCAAAGAGAATCCCGTCGCCAAAAAGACCGAGGCTGCCCCGGCTAACAGCAAAGCCAAATCCGCCCCGGCAGAACGAGAATACACGGTCCAGAGCGGTGACCATCTGTACAAGATTGCTCAAAAGTATCTGGGCAACGGTGACCGTTATCCGGAAATCATTGCCTTGAACAAGGACCAGCTTGCCAATCCCAGCCAGCTTCAGGTAGGGATGAAGCTTAAGCTGCCCCAAAAGTAGCTATCCGGGCAGATTGCTCCGTTCCAGATCGGACGGAGAGAACTGCCCGTTGAGCGCTCGTCTATCCAGCGGGAAAGAGTGACACAGAATTTTAGAGATAATCAATTATGACCATGCCAACGCGGCCCAGACTGGTCTTTATTATATTCTTTCTGACCGGCACACTGATTTTTACGATCCTGCTGCGAACCACATCCAGCCGGGTTTATAATCAGTATTGTTATGCCCGTGCCGAACAGAAAGTCCTCCTTCAGGATTTGCGCAGCCAGCAGCTGCGCTTGGAATCGCTGATTAACCCCCGTTATATGTTTGAGCATCTGCCGCCGCCGGAAGCGGATAAGTCCAAAACGAAAAAGACCCGATGAGACTGAAAATTACCATTTTCCTTTTAGGCATTGTGCTGGTGGTCTCCATGGGACTGCTGGGCTGGCGGCTGTATGTTCTGCAATTCGTTAAAGCCCAACAGCTTGCCCAGGAAAGTCAGCGGCAGCAGACTGCAACTTTTACCCAATACGCGCGACGCGGGACCATTTTTGACAGTCGCGGCAATGTACTGGCCGCCAGCAATACCGCAGACGAGGTGTTTATTGAACCCCGCCGTCTGCCTAATGCCGAAGATGTCAAGGAAACGGCGATGGTCCTTCAGGATATTCTTCACTTGCCCGGTCCGGAAATCTGCAGACTGGTCTATGAGAGCAAAAATAAGGGCTATGTCAAAATCCAGTCCGGGATTGATCTGGCTCAGCGAGAGGCGATTATGAACGCCCGGCTGCCAGGGGTTGGGATTCAGAGCCAGCGGTTGCGGTATTATCCGATGGGCATACTGACCTCGCATATCGTGGGGTTTTGCGGTGCCGAGGGGGTGGGGCTGGCGGGACTGGAGTTGAAGTACGAAGAGGTACTCAAGGGGGTTGACGGCAAAGAGGTGGTTCTGGTTGATGTGAATCGCAGGCCTATCGGATTCCGTCCCGATTTATACAGACCTCCGGTCTCCGGCCAAAATCTCATCTTGACCATCGATTCGACCATCCAGCAATTTGTCCGCGCAGCCCTGCAGGATACCATGAAGGAATACGAGGCCGAGTCGGCCATCGGGATTATGATGGATCCCTATACCGGAGCCATTCTGGCTATGGTATCCCTGCCGGATTTTGACCCGGAGCGATTCAATACGGAAAAGCCCGATCACCTGAAAAATCGCATCCTGACAGATCCTTATGAACCGGGCAGCATTATCAAGCCCATTGTTGCGGCGATTGCTCTGGATTGCGGTGCGATTGGTTACCGCGAAGTCTTTTACTGTGAAGACGGCTACTGGGCCAAGTACCGCATTGGCGAATTCGGCAATCACCGCTACGGCAACTTTACCGTACGTGAAATCCTGATCCAATCCAGCAATGTCGGCATGGCCAAGATCGGCCTGAAAATGGGGCAAAAGCAGCTTTATGAAGGCCTTCGGCTTTTTGGTTTCGGCCAGAAAACCGATATTGACCTGCCCGGCGAGGATCCCGGCCTGCTTTATCCGGTGTCTAAATGGAGTGGATACAGCGTTACTCGAATTCCCTTTGGCCATGAGATTCTGGTTAGTGCTATCCAAATGCTGCGAGCCTATGCGATTCTGGCCAACGGCGGCAGCCGGGTTACGCCCCACATCGTCAAGGCTGTTGTGGATTCACAGGGCAATATTACCCAGCTGCATGAAGCGGCAGGGCCGACCGGTTTTGTTATCAAACCCGAAGTCGCCCACTGGATTGTCCGCAACGCTCTGACCGGGGTGGTCAACGAAGGTACCGGCGAAAAGGCCGCCGTCGAAGGCGTTCAGGTCTGGGGTAAAACCGGTACAGCCAATATCGCTTTGCCGTCCGGCGGATATGATACCTCCAATTACGTTGCGTCCTTTGTCGGCGGTGCTCCGGCGGTGAATCCCAAAGTCGTGGTGATGGTCTCCATTCGGAAACCCAACCGAGCCTTGAATAAAGGCTACAGCGGTGGACGTGTGGCTGCCCCCGTTGTGGGCGAAATCCTGAAAAAGACCATGCCTTATATTGAAAAAGCCATGTAAGTGTTATTGGGGGGCGTACTTGGTGCCGATAAAGCCGGCCTGATGACACAGTCGAATGATTTCCCGGGCCAGCGGTGCAGCGTCCTTGCCGCCGCTTTGCCCTTCTTCCACAACGACCGCCAGAGAAATCGCTCGTCCTGCCGAATCGTTGACAAACGCTGCAAACCAGGCGTTGAAGGGCCGCTCGGTCGATCCGGTTTTGCCATAAATGGTTAATCCCAACTGATTTAGACCACTGTTGGAAAAGGCTTCATACGCCGACCCGCCGCGCTCATTGACTACCGCGTGCATCCCCTCATACAGAACCGCCAGATGCGGAGCGTGGATGGGCAGTGTTCGAGTGTGTTTGGTATTCATCGGATCATCCGGGTCAATCACCAGCCGGGGCGGCTTGTACTCCCCGCGGCGGGCCAGTACGGCATAGGCGTTGGCAACCTGCAGGGCGGTGACGCGAAGATTGCCCTGTCCGATACCCCACCAGCGTTTTTCGCCTGCCGGAATTGCCGGGGCCTCGGCAATATCGCGAATGGATTGTGTCTGGATGCCGTAAATAATGCTGCCGGGAGCTTCACGAAATCGACTGTCATACTCAGTCCCGATGTCCAGCCTTGCCAGCGTCTGGTCACTGATACAGGGCTGCAGGACCGCAGTCCCCCAGCCGAATTCCCACAGCCATCGTTGAAGTGTTTGCCCATCCAGCCGATCCGCCAGCCGCGAGAAATACACATTGCAGCTTCCCCGCAGGGCATTGCGCCCATTATTGACCTGGCCTTCTTCTGCCCATCGGGCATCATGACAATATCCTCGCCGCTGCAGCAGGCATTTGGGCCAGCTGGAAGGCGGCAGCGTCCACGAGCACGAGATGACCTCATCGGCGGTAATCTTGTTGTCTTCCAGACCTGCCAGCATAATCAGCGGCTTTACGGAAGAACCCGGCGGAAATGTTTCCTCAATGGCCCGGTTCCACAAGGGTCGCGAGGGATCATTCAACAATTGACCATAAAGCTGTCGAGCTTTATTGACGTCAAAATTCGGCAGCGATACCATCGATAAAACATCGCCGGTGGCTGCTTCAATGACCACCGCGGCGATGTTGCCGTTGCCCCCGAAGCCCGGTGCCACGGCATTCGGGTCGCGGAGCAGCGTTTCAATGTTGCGCTGCAGTACCATATCCAGCGTCAGTTGGACATCCTGCCCGAATTGCGGATGGGTTCGGGAGATTTCATTTTTATCCCGGTCATAGATGACCTCACCGCGTTTGCCGCGAAGCACAGGTTCGCACAGTTTTTCGATACCGAATTTGCCGATGATTTCCCCATCCAGATACCGCAGATAAGAATCATCAGAAAACAGAGTATCGGCTTCCTCCCGGCGAACGGGCCCCACCCATCCGACAAGATGGGAAGCGGTCGGTCCAAACGGATAGGTCCGCCGCGATTCCGATTGAATCCTGACTCCCTCCAGATGGGACAGCTCCACCTGAGCCGCCATCAGAGTAGGCCGGTCATAAAGCTCAAGCACAGGGTAGGCCTTGTGCATTTCCGCCAAATCCACCTCGGCAATCTGGCGGATGGGAATCTGGTCTTTGTCCTGTTCATAGCGGCTGGTGGGGGCATTGCTGTGTGACCGCCGCCAGCAGATAAACCGGGCCAGCTCCCAGATGCGGTCATTAATCGAATCGATTGTTTGGTGCAGCTCCTCCTCCGGCATTCCGGCAGTATAAACACAAAAATCCATGGCCTTTTTCAGCCGGGCAATGTCTTTGGACCAGTCTTTGGCCAGTTTGGCTTCCGCCGCCTGTCGGTCCTGCCCGGCGGCAGTCCGCTGCTGCAGCTGTGCTTCCCAGAATCGCGGATCCCGAAGACGTGTCAGTTCATAATTAATTTGCAGATAAAAATAGGGCTCATCCCGTGCCACAATGCGCTCATTGCGGTCCAGAATCTTGCCGCGCAAGGTCGGCAGCGATTGGGGCGGCAGAATCCGAATCTGGCGAAGCTGCTGACGGGTCGGTTCGGCCAGATAATATTGCAGATACCACAATCGCGTCAGACACACCAGCATGGCCAGCACGCAGATGCCAATAAATATTTTCAGTCGCTGATGATACATAAGTTTGAAAGCCTGTTCTTTGAATCGATTCTTAAAACATACCCCTTCGGGTAGAGCTTAATAAATGCGGGAGCGGCCTTCCGGGCGTTTGCCCATTTTGCCCCAGACCTGTTTTAAAACCAGCCACACTGCCGGTGCCGCAATGGCTGAATACAACGCAGTGGACAGAGTGATCCAAAATATATCCGGACGCTGTTGTCCGGTTTTCCAGGATTCCAGCCAGACTGCCGGTAGTTCGGTCAGCATATAGGATATAAATACCACCAAAGCCTGATGCAGTGGACGCTGCATACTCAAGGTGCGGCTGATCTGGTTGAGCAGGGTTCCGAGGATGCCGTAGCAAATCATGTGCGGCCCCAGCGTCCAGCCGACCAGGTCTGCCGCAAATCCGGTCGCAAACGAGCAGCGGATCGAATCCTGCGGACGGGTATTCAGGCTGGCAAAAACCAGAACAACAATCATAATGCAGGGACGCGAATGCCAGCCTCCCAGGGCAATCACGTTTAACAGCTGGCCGGCGTCGAGCAGTGCCGTAATTAATAAAATCAGACTGAATATCAACCATCGCATCGGTAGCCTTCTCCCTATGGGGTTGTCGGTACGGGAATGACGATGACCACCTCATTCAGTGAGGTTAACGTTTCGATGGGACGAACACGAATATCCCAAATTAAAGGGTCCTGATCGTTGGGAATGACCTGCTGGACTTCGCCGATAACCACCGGCACATCCAATCTGCCTGCCTGAGATGAGGCATAGACCGTATCACCGACACGTATGTCCGTATCTTTGGGGATAAAGCCGATCCGACAGCCGCTCTTGCCGTCGCCGAACATCTGGGCTGGAATATCTAAGGGGGTGCCATCCCGGCGGATTCGAACCTCGATGCCATGCGTTGAATCGGTAATCAGGGTCACCCTCGCCATTTTCTCTGTAGCGTCTTTGACTGTTCCAATAACGCTGTTTTTATCGGCTGAAAGCACAATTTGCCCGGGCTTGACGGAAGCTTGGGTTCCGGCGTTAATAATGGCCTCATGACGGGCCGCCAGCAGCAGAGTGTTGACTTTTGCCATTAAAAGTCCGGATTCTGCAAGCCCGTACTGTTTACGAATGCGGCTTAGAAACAGGTTTTCACGTTCCACCTCGGCCATTTTGGCTTCAAGGTTCTTGTAGTTTTTCCAGAGCTGGTTGTATTGGTTTTTTTCGACAACAAGTTCGGGATTCTGAGCCATGCGGATGGGGTCGATGGAAAACTTTCTTCCGACTTCCAGAACGGGCCGAAAGACACTGCGAAAGGCAAAATGGAGGCTTTTGGCCAGACTCTGGGGGATGATACCGAAAGGATCAAACAGAAGGATGCTCAGGATCAGCAGCCCGGTGAACAGCGAACCTCTTGGAGCGTGAATGTTTTTAAATGCCATATCATAGAATCGTTATAGAGTCGATAGGTCGATGGACAATCTGAAACAGCAAACCCAGATTGCTATGGTTGCTGCTGGACTTAATCCCAGCCTGAACCGGACTGGTCCAGGGCGTCTTTGAGAATCTCCAGATTTTCCAGGTACACGCTGCAACCGCGGGCGACACAGGTCAGCGGGTCATCGGCATGCTGGACTTTAAGCCCGGTTGCATTGGAAATAACCGTATCCATGCCCCGCAGCAGCGATCCGCCGCCGGCCATATAAAGCCCGTTTTCAATCAAGTCTGCAGCCAACTCCGGTTCTGCTCGTTCCAGTGTCCGCATGACACCTTCGATAATACCGGCGATCGGTTCACGGAAGGCCTCGCGGATTTCTTCACTGGTAATGACGATTTTACGGGGCAGGCCTGAAATGGTGTCCCGGCCTGCAATTTCCATGGTCATTTCCTGCTCCAGCGGAGCCGCCGAGCCGATCTGGATTTTGACCTGTTCGGCACGGGGTTCACCAATCAGCAGGTTATACGTTCGTTTTAAATGATTGATCAAGGCTTCGTCGAAATCATCGCCGCCAATGCGAACAGATTCGCAGGTGCTGATGTCGCCTAAGCTCATAATTGCAATTTCAGAGGTCCCACCGCCAATATCCACAATCATGGATGCAGTGGGTTCGGTAATCGGAAGTCCGGCCCCCAACCCCGCGGCCATGGGTTCATCCACCAGATAGACCTTTCTGGCCCCGGCCCGTTCGGCACTGTCGATGACCGCCCGGCGTTCGACGGCGGTGATGCCGCTGGGGACTGCAATGACCACACGGGGACGGAACAGACCTCCTCGCCCATGGACTTTGCGGATAAAATAGCCGAGCATGCGTTCGGTGATTTCAAAATCGCTGATGACGCCATCCTTCATGGGGCGGATAGCGGTGATGGAACCGGGGGTTTTGCCCAGCATTTCTTTGGCGACCAGGCCGACGGCCTCGCCGTCGTTGAGAACGACGTTAGTGCCTTTACGGACGGCGACGACTGAGGGCTCATTCAGAACAATCCCCTCGCCGCGGACACAAACCAGGGTGTTGCAGGTACCCAAGTCTATTCCCATATCCTTGCTGAACCAGCCCAGTACTGTATCCAGTATCACTTTGATTCCCTTCGTTATCTTACAATCACGGTTTTGTCCTCTGCTATACTCCCTTTGACTCAAAGGAAACTGAGGATTCGCAATCCTATTTTTAGGTCGTCACATTGACGCCATAAAAACAGGAATTTATCCTGCAGATAGAGTATATTTCGGACAAATCTATTCGGCAACTTCAAAAAAATTATTGGGAAAAGACTTTATCGGGCCTTAACGACCGTAAATAACGAATCCCATCCATAGTATTCGCCGCATTTAAACGCGACAAAAACGGTTGTGCCGACGACTGCCAGCAACGCCAATGCTAATATTGCCGTATAAACATCACTTGAAATTGCTATTTTTCGTTTAGCCATAATTGCGTGGTATAAGGTATACTTATAGTTTTGTTGCTACAGTATCGCCGATTTTGGGTTGCTGCTGGACCATTTCAAGGATGCCGGCGCTTTTGTTGATATCCACATCGGTTATGACGACATTACACAGAAATTCGCTGCCGCGGACGACATGGAAGGTCATTCCTTTTTGGACGCCGTCTGCAGAACCCACCGACAGGGTAACCAGCGACTGATCGATTTCCATAATCAAGCCCTGGATATCCGAGCTGATAGGGGTGTTAACTGGGCGGGCATTGTCGGAAATCTGGGTCACCGGCGAGGCCGCAATTACTGTGGTGCCGGTGGCAAACTGGGTAACCTGCTTTTCAAGTTCGGTCTTCTGTTCCAGCAGACGCCGCCGCTCGGATTCGAGCCGCTGCAGTTGGACAATCTTATCATACAGATCGGCGGTCAGCTGGTTGAGTTCTTTCTGGTCCTGGATGTTCTGGGCACGAGCCTTTTCCAGCTGGTCCTGAGTCTGTTTGAGCGAATCGAGCATGGTTGCTACGCTTTGCTCAAAACCGGTCATCACGCCTTTCCAGCTGTCGGCGCGGGCCTGATATTCCTGGCTAAGCCGTTCGGTTTTCTGCAGGTTGGCAGCCATCTGGTTGTTGCGTTCCTGCAGGGTGTTGATTTCCTGACGAAGTTTGTATTCGAGTTCCTTGGTCTTGGCAACTTGTTCTTTGTATTGGTCGCCCATGATGATGGCATCTTGCTGGGCAGCATTGCGGGCAGCCTGTTCTTCAGTGTACAGCTTTTTGTAATTATTGGCGCTGCCGACATAGCTAACCATCATTCCGCAAAGAAAGATTGAAAACAGCGACAACAAGACCACCAGGATTTTTGTTAACGTGCTCAAGGTTACCCATCCTTTCGTTTAATGTGGCAGTCATGACCCGCAATAATTTTTTATGGAAATAAGGCCTGATCGAGCCTGTACTACCACCTCAAAACCTCTATTTTCAGGCAATGCGGAATTGTACGACACGGCATTCATAAGGTCAAGAATTTTTTGGGCTTGCACAAAAAATTGGGTTCGTTTGGCCGGACAGCATTCGGTTTTACGACCTCAGAAGGCATGGTCTGGACCCATCCGAGATGACCGTAATTAAGATAATGGAGTTCGTTGGGTTAATAACAGGGTTATTCAAACGGGGGTATGGTATGACAGACGGCTCGGTCGGGGTTTTTATCAAAGTATTTCTGATGGTACTCCTCGGCTTTCCAAAAGGTCTCAGCGGGCACAACCTGGGTAACGATAGGCCTTCGGAAGGCCTTGCGGGCAGTTAGCTCGGCGATGATTTCTCTGGCGATTGCGGCCTGGGTGTCAGAGTGGGTAAAGATGGCGGAGCGGTATTGTGTGCCGACATCGGGTCCCTGGCGATTCAGAGTCGTGGGGTCGTGAATCTTGAAGAAATACTCCGTCAGCTTGCGGTAAGAGACGACGCTGGGGTCGAATTCCAGATGTACGACCTCGGCATGGTTGGTGTCGCCGAGGCAGACACGTTTATAGGAAGGGTTGTCGATCCGGCCGCCCATAAAGCCGACTTCGGTTTTGATGACGCCGGGGACGTTCTGGAAGGCGTGCTCGACACCCCAGAAGCAGCCGGCGGCGAAGGTTGCCTGTTCTATTGTTTGTGGATTGGTCATTGAAATAGTCCTTATCTGCCGATTGGGGAGGCTGGCATCCCAGCGGCTCAGATTGAAATCTCCGGTAAATAATAACAAGATTAATCCTATCATCATTTCAGATTCCTTGCCAGCGATTTTTGGTTTGTCGTTGCTATTACGTTACATTATTACATACTACGCGGGCTGGGAGTGAACGTTCTTTGTTTCAAAAAAAGACAGAGCGGGTCGGTTACACAAAAATAATAAAAAATTAAAATTTTTATCTAAAAAGTGGGGGGTAATTCCTATAACAAATAGTATTAGTCTATAGCAGCAATGTGCTTGCCCGCGGGAAGATAGGAAATACGGTCAGGTTGACAGGAGACAGGCTATGAAACGTTCAGGACGTGGATTCACTCTTATTGAGTTGTTGGTTGTTATTGCTATCATTGCTCTACTTATGGCAATTATTGTTCCCTCCTTGAAAAAGGCCAAAGGTCACGCCCGGATGCTTCTGGATCGGAATAATTTAAAAGCTCTGGGGGCGGCAATGGAGATTTACCTGAACGAGAATAAGGATAAATTTTTTGCCTATCCGTCCACCGGTACTAATACCCTGTGGTTGCCGAAAATCGGTGATCCCATCGGCAATATAGAAGAGGTTCGGTTCTGTCCAGAGACCAAAGTCAATAAACAACAAGTTGAACAGGAGTATGCAACGGCGGCTGGGTCTAAGTGGGGCACGAGCGTGAAACCCTGGCTTTGGGCGGCCTCTGCCGATCCGGCTAAAAAGTATGAGATGGGCAGTTATGGTTTCAATGGCTGGTTATATGGCGATGCGAATGCGTGGGTGCCGACGGATAAGAAAAATTGTCCATTTAAGGGACGTTCGGATGTGCGGATTCCCAGCCAGACTCCGCTTTTTTTGGATGCCAACTGGGTCGATGCCTGGCCTGATAATACCAATGTTCTGCCTGGCGGATATAATTATGATGAGGGAGATCGCACCAACGGGACGACGTCCTCATCCATCGGACGATTTGTGACAAGCCGGCATGGTCCGCAAACCAATGTTGTTTTTCTGGATACTCATTCTGAGACCGTACCCTTTGAAAAGCTGTGGACTCTGGCATGGCATCGGGAATCCCAGCCCAAGTTCGATCCGGTTATACCCAAGCCATTGCCGCGGGTCAGGTAAAATCGGTCACATTTCATATCGCCATTTTATATCTCAATTGATATAATCCTCTCAAGCGGAGGGCAAGCCCCGGCATTTCAGATTGAAGGCCGGGGCTTATATATATCCGTATGCATCAGGCCAGCGTGAAAGCTGGTCATCGTCTATCGATTAGGAGCAGGTTATGACACCACGGCAGCGGTTGCAGGCGATATTGGAACATCGTCCGGCAGATCGGTTATGTGTGGATTTCGGGGCGGGGGGGCAGACGGGTATGGGGGTGTGTGCGGTGCATCGGCTGCGACAGGCGGTGCTGGGGGACAAGAACTGGCGGGTCAGGGTGACTGAGCCGTACCAGATGCTGGGGGAGATTGACGAGGCACTGCGGCAGGCGCTGGGGCTGGATGTGGTGGGGGTGCATCCCCGGACGGATATGTTCGGGCTTGTCCATGAGCAATGGAAACCCTTTACCATGCCGGCAGACGGGACCGAGGTGCTTGTGCCGTACGATTTCAACTATACCCTCGATGATAACGGTGATCTGCTGATGTATCCGGAAGGGGATCGATCGGTGCCGCCATCGGCGAGGATGCCGCGGGCCAGTTATTTCTGGGATGCGATCTGCCGGCAGGGGCCAATTGAGGAGGAGAAGCTCAATTATCTGGACAACTGTGAGGAGTTCGGTTTGTTCAGCGAGGCGGATATTGCTCATTTCGTGCGGCAGGTCAACCATTATTATGAGACAACCGATGCCGGGATTTATCTGACCCTTCCGGGGGTGGCGTTCGGGGATATTGCACTGGTGCCGGCGACTTGGGCAAAACACCCCAGGGGCATCCGCGATGTGGAGGAATGGTACATCTCGACGGCGATGCGGCGGGACTACATTTATAAAGTGTTTGAAACGCAGTGCGAAATCGGGCTCAAGAATATCGAAACCCTGGCTGCGGCGGTGGGGGATAAGGTTCAGGTGGTCTTTGTCAGCGGGACGGATTTCGGCACCCAGCGCGGGCCGTTTATTTCGCCGCAGACCTATCGGGATTTGTACAAGCCATTCCAGAAGGCGATTAATGACTGCATTCATAAGCTGACCGGCTGGAAGATTTTTATTCATTCCTGCGGCGGGATTTATCCGCTGATTCCAGACTTGATTGAGGCGGGGTTTGACGTACTTAACCCGGTGCAGTGTTCGGCGGAGGGTATGGATCCGCGTCGGCTCAAGGAAGAATTCGGCGAGCAGTTGGTTTTCTGGGGGGGTGGGGTGGATACGCAACAGACGCTTCCGTTTGGTACGCCGGAGGAGGTCTATCGCGAGGTCCGGGAACGGATTGACATTTTTGCCGCTAACGGCGGTTATGTGTTTAACAGTATTCATAATGTCCAAAGCAATGTCCCGACGGAGAATCTGCTGGCGATGTTCAAGGCAATTGAGGATGCCCGTCAGTAGGGCGAATGACACCACGTGCGAGGGATCGGGTATGAGCTTAACTCCTTTTGACTGGGTTGTATTTGGTGGTTTTTTTGCGATGGTTGTGGGGGTCAGTCTTTTCAAGAGCCTCAGGGAGACCGGCAGCGAGGATTATTTTCTGGCCGGACGGGGGCTGAGCTGGTGGCTGATCGGGATTTCCATTGTTGCGGCCAATATCTCCACGGAGCAGTTTGTCGGCATGGCCGGGCAGGGGGCCGGCGGGACGGGGCTGGCGGTGAGCAACTGGCAGCTGGTGGGGGCAGCGGGGATTGTGGTGATTGCGTTTACCCTGCTGCCGCGATTTCTGAGAGCGGGGATTTATACGATGCCCGAATACCTGGAATACCGGTACAATCCGGCGGCTCGGGCCATCATGGCGCTATTTACGGTCATTATTTATGTCGCGGTGCTGCTGACGGCCGTGCTGTATTCGGGCGGGCTGACGCTCCAGACGCTGTCGGGGCTTCCGCTGGCCAAAGGGGTCTGGCTGATTGGCCTGCTTGCGGCGGCTTATACGGTCTGGGGCGGGCTGAAGGCAGTTGCCTGGGCGGATTTGTTTCAGGGACTGAGCCTGCTGGTGGGGGGCATCGCTATCTTTCTTCTTGGGCTGGAGGCCTGCGGGGGCTGGGGCGAATTTGCCTCGGCCAACGCGGATAAGCTGCATATGGTGCTTCCGGCCGGCCATGCCGAGTTACCCTGGACGGGGGTGGCGTCGGGGATGTGGATTGTGATTTTGTATTACTGCGGGCTGAATCAGTTTATCGTGCAGCGCAACCTGGCGGCCAAATCGCTTCGGGATGGGCAGTTGGGGGTCATCTTTGCGGGGGCGCTGTGGCTGCTGGTTCCGTTTGCCATTGTGATGCCTGGGATTATGTCCTGGCAGCTTTACGGCAGCCAGATGGCCAGGCCGGATGAGGCGTTTCCTTTGCTGATACGCAATCTGATTCCGCAGGGGTTTCGCGGATTTATCTTCGCCGCGATCGCCGGTGCGGTGATCAGTTCACTGGCATCGATGCTCAATTCGGCGGCAACTATTTTTACGATGGATATCTATCAGCGGATGATTGACCGACAGGCCTCTCAGACACTGCTAGTAATGCTGGGGCGAGGGATGACGCTGTTATTTATGGTGATTGGATGTGTTCTGGCCCCGATGCTGGATGATCCGAAATTTGGCGGGGTATTTGAGTATATTCAGCGGTTTCAGGGGTATATCTGGCCCGGCGTCGTGGCGGCGTTTTTATTCGGGATGCTGGTGCCGAAAGCCCCCGGCTCGGCGGGCGTTGCGGCCCTGATTTCCGGGCCGATTCTGTATGGGATGTTTCAAACGTATGCTCCCGGGCTGCATTTTCTGATCCAGGTTGCCGTAACCTTCCAGCTGGTGATTTTGATTATGGCCCTGATGACCTTCTGGAAACCGCTGGAGGCGCCCAAGCCGCTGCCGGTTCGTCAGGATGTGGATGTGCAGACCAGGACTGAGGTTAAAGTCATTGGAGGTATTGTTCTAATCCTGATTGGGGTATTCTATATTTTATTCTGGTAAGCTTTATGATGCAGGAGGTCTCTATGCGTGTCAATCTGCTTTTGCTGTTGAGTGTGTTTGCGGGATTATGTCCGGCGGCGACGATGGATTTGTCCGGCGACTGGGAGGTGGCGCTGGATCGGGAGAATCAGGGGGTTGAGCAGACATGGTTTGCGTCGAAGCTGAAGGATGCCAGGCCGGTGCGTCTGCCCGGCTCACTGCAGGAGCAGGGACTGGGCGATAAGCCCTCGGCAAAGACGGCATGGACGACCAGAATCGGCAAGGAATTGTTGTCTGATCCGCGATTTCAGTCGTACATTCAATCCGAAGACTTTAAAAGTCCGTTCTGGCTGACTCCGCTGCGGCATTATGTCGGGGCGGCGTGGTATCAGCGGATGATAACCCTTCCCAACAAGGCTCATTCCATTTTTCTGGAACGGCCGCATGGGAAAACAACGGTCTGGGTGGATGATATGAAACTGGGTTCATGCGATAGTCTGGGGACGCCTCATAAATATGATATTCGCGGCATTCAGCCCGGCCAGCACCGTCTGACCATTTGTGTGGATAATCGGGTCGGTGTGCCGGTGGGGGATGATGCCCACAGTGTGTCTGACCAGACCCAATCGAACTGGAACGGGATTGTCGGCAGAATCGAAGTGACGACCTGTGAGGATAACGATCCATGGGTTTTTGACGATGTGCAGGTGTATCCTGATATCCAGGCAAACACCATAACCGTGCGTGTGGATATGGAGAATGCACAAGGTCTGCGGGAAGGGAAATTGACGGCATCCGTGCAGGCTATCGGAACTGATATACAGCAAATCCTGCCGGAGCAAATCATCCCGGTCCGTTTGAAGGATAAACAAACCCGGGTTGAATTCACATACGCCATGGGCAAAGAGGTTCGGCTCTGGGATGAGTTTTCGCCCAGTCTCTATAGGCTCAGGCTGGCCTTTGAACAAAGCCAGCGACAGGGCGAGCCGTCCCGAAGTCTGTATCAGACAACCTTTGGGATGCGTGAACTGGGAGTCAAGGGGACTCAGTTTACGATCAACGGACGTACCCTGTTTTTGCGGGGGACGCTGGAATGCTGCATTTTTCCCCTGACGGGATATCCGCCGACGGATGTGGAATCATGGAAGAAAATCCTGCGGGTCTGCAAGGCTTACGGCCTGAATCATATCCGGTTTCATTCGTGGTGTCCTCCGGAAGCGGCGTTTGCGGCTGCCGATGCGATGGGATTTTATTATCAGGTGGAGGCGTCCTGCTGGGCCACATTTGGTGAGGGGACGGCGGTGGATGGCTGGATTTATCAGGAAGGGGACCGAATGCTTAAGGCGTACGGCAATCACCCGAGCTTTATTCTGATGGCCCCCAGCAACGAACCGCACGGCCGGCAACGGGATGCGTTTCTGGCGAAGCTGATTGATTCCTGGGAAAAGAAAGACAGTCGTCGGCGATATACCGCCGGGTCGGGCTGGCCGACGATTGAAGCCAATGATTATCATGTGGTTCAGGATGTGCGGGTGCAGCGGTATCCGACGCTGCGTTTGAGTGATACGCCGCAGACCTTTACCGATTACCGCGACTTCATTGCCCGGCATCAAGTACCCGTCATCAGCCACGAAATCGGCCAATGGTGCGCCTATCCCAATTTTGCCGAGAGATGGAAATACAGCGGAGTCTTAAAGGGCGGCAATATTGAGATTGCCCGCGATAGGCTTGAAAAGGCCGGCATGGGGTCGCTGGGGCAGGATTTTTTGATGGCCTCGGGCAAATTCCAGACGCTGCTTTATAAGCATGAGATTGAATCCGCCCTGCGGACGCCGGGCTTTGGCGGTTTTCAGCTGCTGGATCTGCACGACTTTCCGGGGCAGGGGACGGCTCCGGTTGGCGTGCTGGATTGCTTCTGGGAATCCAAGGGGTATGTTACGCCTGAACAATATCATCGTTTCTGCGGGCCGACGGTGCCGCTGGCCCGGATGAAAAGCCGGGTCTTTACCCATGACCAGACCTTCAAGACGACCGTCGATGTCGCTCATTATGGCGCATCGGACATCACGGTCGAACCGGTCTGGTTTGTCCGCAGGGCCAATGGGCAGGTGGTGAGCACGGGCAAGCTTGAAACCAAAAGGGTGCCCACTGGTGGATTGACGTCCTTGGGCGAGATTGAGATTCCGTTGACGATGTTCAGGACGGCACAAAAGCTTACCCTTGAAGTTGCGTTGGGTACTCCGAGTCCCTCCAATGACTGGGATTTCTGGGTGTATCCGGCCAGTGTACCTGCTGTTGACACATCTGAGGTGCGGATAGCCGAACAGCTGGATGACCCGACAGTTGAATGTCTCAAGCAGGGGGGCAAGGTGCTTCTGACTCCGCCGGCCAATCGACTCAAGGCCCGAACTCTGGGTACGTTCCGTCCGATCTTCTGGAATCGCATCACGTTTGCCTCGCAGCCGGAGCATACGCTGGGGATTTTATGCGACCCGGCCCACCCGGCCCTGGCGGAGTTCCCGACCGATTTTTATTCCAACTGGCAGTGGCAGGACCTGCTGGATCATTCCAAACCTGTGGTTCTGGATGAGCTGGATAGTTCGATTACCCCCATCGTACGGTTGATTGACGACTGGAACCTGTGCCGCAGGCTGGCGGTGCTGTTTGAAGTGCAAGTCGGCAAAGGCAGGCTGCTGCTGTGCAGTATGGATATTCATAACGACCTTGACAGGCGTCCTGTTGCCCGGCAACTGCGTTACAGTCTGCTGCGGTATATGGAGTCGGAGGCGTTTAAGCCGGCAGTATCGGTTTCTATTGAGGCCATACAAGGGCTATTCCAAAAGCCCTCAGCCATGCAGTCGCTTCAGGCCAAGGTGGTTTTTACCGACAGCCAGGAACGGGGATATGAAGGCAGCAAGGCCATCGATGGTGATCCTGCTACCATGTGGCATACCGCCTGGACGGCAGATAAAACACCCTATCCACACGAAATCCGGATTGAGTTAGCCCAAGACATCGAAATCTACGGATTCAGTTGTCTGCTTCGTCAGGACGGCAACCGCAATGGCCGCGTGGCTGAATACGCCTGTTATGTCAGTCCGGACGGGAAAAACTGGGGGACGCCGGCTGCCGAAGGCATTCTGAAAGAAGAGCCTGTGCGGTTTGGTAAGCCAGTCAAAGGCCGATTCTTCCGGTTTGTTGCCCTGAAGGGATACAATAACGATCCCTTTGCTTCGGTTGCTGAGCTGGATTTGATTATAGAATAGAGCAAAAAAGACAGAATCCGGGCTTGATTGTCAATAGAGGTTGACAGCCTGTTGCTGTAAGGCGATAATAGCTATGATGAAAGGGAGACTGTTCAAAAATAGGCTCATTTCGAAAGGAGGTCACTATGGCCGCACCGAAAGAGGGTATGTCGTGTCTGAATTGTTTGTTCTATGAAAAAACCGCACCGGGTTCCGGAGATTGTCATCGTTACGCACCTCGCCCCAATTCCAGTTTTTATGTGCCGCGGGCAGAAGGAATTGGATCGATCAAGACCGACATTCACTGGCCCAAGGTTTTTGAGGCCAACTGGTGCGGTGAATTCCAGCCGAGGTCGTAACAGAAGGCTGTCTCTATATCTTGTGATATAGACAATCCGGCAGGGTTTTTTGGAGCCAGGCAATCAATCGCCAGCGGCGAGTGATGTAGGCCCGTTTTTTCTTTTTACAGATGGCCTGGTAAATCTGCCGGGCGGCTTTGTCCACGGGGGCACGCCAGAATACATAATCCCCCTGGGCCATGGCTGTATCGACAAAGCCGGGTTGGATATCCGTAATCGTGATGTTTCGTTTTTCGTGGCATACTTTGTGACGAAGGCCTTCGAGATAGGTTGACAGAAACGCCTTGGAGGCCGGATAGGTTGGGACGTACCGGCTGCCCCGCAATGCGGCGATGGAAGAAATGCCGACCAGATGGCCGTGTCCCTGCCGAAAAAAGAGATGCATGGCGGCGTTGGCGATGGCGACGCATCCGCTGACGTTGACGGCAATGATAGTCTGGTCGATTGTCCAATCCAATTCCTCATTGCGTTTGCCGGTGCCGGCATTGACAATCACCAGGTCCACCCCTCCCATTTTTTCCACCATGGCATGGAAAATGGTCCGTGCCTGTTCGGGTTTGGAAATATCCATAAATTCGGGCAGATAGGATTCCGGGCGGGAGGCACGAAGTGTTTCCAGCAGGTCCACCCGTCGGCCTGTAATACCGACAAAGTATCCGTGATTGGCCAGTATTTCTGCCAGTCCCCGGCCAATGCCGGAGGTTGCGCCGATAATAATTGCTTTGGGGTTCATAGCCGCAGTGTACTGGATGACAGCCGGGATGCAAAGAAAAATACTGGATTTTGTTAGACCCGCGGCAAACGGATGGTAACGGTGGTCCCTTTGCCGGGGATGCTGTCCAGGCGGAGGGAGGCGTTGTTCAGTGACAGCAGCCGCTGAGCGTGGGCCAGTCCCATGCCGCGTTTGCGTCCGGCGGGTTTTGCGGAAAAGAACGGTCTGGTGGCCTGACGCAGGGTTGCTTCATTCATACCGCAGCCGGAGTCGATAATGCGGATCTCGACGAGGGTGTTTTCATTGAGCAGATGGCCTTCGATGGTGATGGGGCCGCTGTCCTGGCCGAGGTAGGATTCCACGGCATTGGACAAAATATGGCTGATGGCCTGGATGACCTGGGTTTTATCCACGAAGACATCGGGCAATGGTTCGATATCTTTCAGAGTCACTGTCAGTTGGGGCAAATTGTGGAGCCGAGCGGTTTTTTCGATGGCTTCCGAGACCAGCACGGCCGGGGCGACCAGATGTTTATAGGGGGCGCGGGGGCGTGCAAAGCTCATCAGGTCGGTGATGATGTCGGAGATGTCCTGGGTCCGCTGGAAAATCTGCTCGAGAATCTGTTTTTTTGCGGTATCGTTTTCCGATTGCATCAGCAGTTGAGCACGACCGGAAATCACGGCCAGCGGATTATTCAGTTCATGGGCAGCACCGGCGGCCATTTCCGCCACCGCCGCCAGCGAACGGGCCTCAGTCAAATCCCGGTCGGCCGTGCGGAGCTTGTCCATCAAATCTACCAGCCGTTCGGTCTGTTCCCGCTGGGCCCGGAAGGCTTTGCTGGCCGAAATCGTGGACGCACCAATCGAACAAAGCATCTGCAGGGTTTCGGCCGGGAGGTTGGTATCGCTTTCAAAGAGGGCTACCGCTACAGGCTTTCCCGACAGCAGCAGGGGCGCCGCGAGGGTTCGTGACGGGGCCAGCCAACGGATCTGTTCAATACACCATCCGAAGGCTTCATCGGCGCGAATAATCTTGAACCCCTCACCAAAAGGATTGGTTTTCAAATCGACTGTGTCGGGAATCGCAAGCAATGCAGCCTCACTCGTACCGTCGGCAGTGGCAATGGCCATTTCTGCTGGTTCTGTGTGCTGTTCAGGCCACAGCAGAATAAGTACCGAGCCGGTATGCAGGGTTTGCTGAAGGCATTGTGCAAATTGAGCGGCAACCTGATCGGGACTGCTTCCGGTGGAGAGCGTGTTTAAAAACTGCTGGACAGGGTCGGCAAACAGGGTCGCGTCGAAACTGCGGCGGCTTTGCTGGGCCATTGAGCTGTTGTCGCGAGCCAGTTGTGCCGCAGCCAGATGAATCATTTCGTAATAGTCTTGTGCCCGGTCAAGATTGCTCAATCCCAGGGGCTTGCTTTTCTGTTCAACTTGCTCGGGCAACTGGGCCATAATCTGGCTGATTTGCTGAGCATTTAAGCCAAGCAGTCTGGCCAGCAGGGTGTCCTGTTCGGGTGTGTCATAACTGCCGGACTGACCGATGCCGGACTTGCGGGCCAGTTCGTCGGCCAACAGGGTGACCATGACCAGTCTGCCGTGAGGCATTTCCAATAAGATGCGAGGGTCGGCATGATGCAGCCAGATGGCCTGGATAATAGGCTCGGGCAGCCGCCATTTTTCAGCCAGACGTTTGCCCAGCAGTGCGTGAGTCAGGCCCAGATGGTCCTGCTCGATGGTGCTGAGGCTTTGTTTTTTCTGAGCGGCCTGCAGGACAAGCTGATCAAAGCTTTTAGGCATGACCTCGTCCAGAGCGGTCTTGCCGATATCATGGAGCAGACCGGCGGTAAAAGCTAGTTTGCGGTCGGTTTCATCAAGGGTCAATTGAGCAATCAGAGAGGCACAACAGGCTGTCGCAAGGGCATGCAATGCCATCTGGCGCCGGGGCAGGGGGCGGGTGCTGTCGGCATCGGTCGGACAGTCAACGGCCTGTACAACTTTAACCGACAAAACAGCATCACGCAATGCCGCAGAAGGCAATTCGTCAATGACCTCGGCCAGGGGTTTGGAGCCCTCGGCTCCCAGAATCCCCAGGCGTGCGGCCAGGGCCAGTACACTGGCGGTCATGGCACTGTCGGCTTCGATAATCTGGGTCAGTTCGCCTGTCTGAAAAGGCTCTTTGAGTACACAGGGCAGGATTCCCGCTGCGACCTGTGGCAGAGTGGACAGGGTATTTAATTGGCGTATGATTAGCTCAATCTGACGAGCAACAGAAGTTTTATCGACCGATTCCGACATGGACTATGCTTGCGATAAACGGGCCAGCTTATCAACCAGTTCAGCGATATTAAAGGGTTTCTTGATAAAGTCTGCCGCGCCCGAATGCAGCAACTCATCGATTTCACTTTGATTGACGACACCGCTGACAATGATAACCTGGGTGTTGGAAAAATCGGGATTCTTCTTGATGGTCCGACAGACGATATTGCCGTTGACATCGGGCAGCATGTAGTCCAGCAGGATGACATCCGGCCGGAACTGCTGCGTCATCAGTCCCGCGTCGTAACCGCTGGATGCAGTACGTACCTCAAATCGGCCGTCTCGTGTCAGCACATCCACCAGCAGCTCAACGATTTCCGTATCATCATCGACAATAAGCACTTTCTTTTTGCCTGCGATAGACAAGTTGGCCAGCGGGATGTTGTTTTCTTTCATAAATTTAATCAGGCTTTCCCGCGGGATGCGACGGAACTTTGAACCGGGGACACGGAATCCTTCCAATTTGCCGGCATCAAAACAGCGGATAATGGTTTGCTGGCTGACCTTGCAAATATCAGCGGCTTCACCGGTCGTGAATAAATCTTTAATTTTTTCCATCCTTTGGCTCTCCATAATGACCAATGTGACCCAGTTTCTTTGTTTTGCCTATTTTAACTGTCGCATTGACTCTAAGTCAAGAATTAAAAAATATGAAAATAGTAGAACTATAAAATTTTTTATCGGAGCTGGGGATTTGTCTGGTAGGAGATGGGAATAGTCTTTTTGCGGAACGTCTGGGGAGTCAGGCCGGTATGTTTCTTGAATACCCGACAAAAAAAGAATGGATTTTCATATCCACATCGGGCGGCAATCTCTTTACCCTGTAAATGGGAACAGCGGAGCAAGGTCTTGGCCGCCTCCATACGAAGGTGTTGCTGATACAGTCCCGGGGAGATGTGAAACGTTTGTTTGAACAAGCGAAAAAAATAGCCTTTGGACATACCTGCGGATTTGGCGAGGGTTTCAATCGACAAAGGTTCCGTGTAGTGGCTTTCGATATACGATTTGGCCTGGTGGATGCGGTAGTCCTGAGGCTCAGAGACGGTTTTTTGCTGCTGACTGAAATCGATAAGAAAGTCGAATATGCGTCCGAGCGTTTTTTGTCGCAGATAATAGGAGTAATCCGAAGGACTGTTGGCAAAATCGGTAAGTTGAATCAGCAGGGAGTTGAGCTGGTTGGTTTTGTCTTCGGGAAGCTGCAGATGATCGCCCAGCGACACGGGCAATCCTGAATAAAGTGACAGAAGCTGGTCAAAGGGAATACACAGCGGGGTACCAGACAGTGATTCATAAGCAAAAGTAATTTCGGAATAGACGGCGGCTTTGCGGCAGGTTACGAAATCATGCGGCTGGCCGGGCCAGACGAGAACGAGAGTTCCTGGCATTGTGGAAAATATTTTACCACATCTGGAATAACCTCCCTGGTGACGGGTGTAGAGGACCAAGTGATAGAGGTCGTGGACGTGTTCGCAAAATGTTTTGCGGTCGCCAACCGGGGCATCTTGATGAATGGCGGTGTGGTGCAGGCTGGGGTAGAAGGTCTGTCCCTGGACCTGAACAGCCAGGAGCTGGCACTCTGTGCGTCGGCTTTGTGATTTTACGTAACGAAGCATAGGTTACTATTGTGCAATAATATAAGATGATTGTGCATTTATTTCAAGCAAAATGTAGATTAAAATATAATCGATATAATAATGCTGATTTAGGATGGAGATTTATGACAAATAAGCAATGGCAGCTTTTGCTGGATTTAATTGAGGGCAAACAGCTTGCAAGCATTCCGGTTGGATTCATTATTGACAGCCCCTGGATTCCAGGATGGGTGGGGATCAGTACACTGGATTATTTCACATCCGATACGCTCTGGTTTGAGGCGAATTTAAAAGCGGTCCGTGAATTTCCGGAAGTCCTGTTTTTGCCGGGTTTCTGGTCGGAATACGGGATGTGTACCGAGCCTTCGGCCTTTGGTGCCAAATGTACCTGGCACGAAAAGGAATTGCCTTTCGCTGATAAAATCATTTACAGCATGGATGAAATTGACCGTCTGAGTTGTCCGAATCCGCAAAAAGATGGTTTGGCTCCGTTTGTGCTCAAACGGCTTTCTCGTTATCGAACACAAATTGAAGCCCAGGGGCATGCGATTCGTTTTGCTGTGGCTCGCGGGCCGTTGAATGTGGCATCGTTTCTGATGGGTACGACGGAATTTTTGATGGGTCTTCGCACAGATCCGGAGAAAATTCACAAGCTGCTGGGTTTGATTACGGAGTATTTATGCCGCTGGCTGCAGGTCCAGAAAGCAGCGTTTGATTCGATTGACGGGATTTTGGTTCTGGATGATATTGTGGGTTTCTGCGGCGAGCCGGATTTCATTGAGTTTGCAAAACCCTATCTCCAGCAAGTGTTTAACGCTTTTCCTGCGGCGGTCAAGTTCTTTCATAATGATGCGGATGGACGGGTTTGCGCTCCGCATCTGCCTGATTTGGGTGTCAATATGTTCAATTTCAGCTTTCTGCATACGCTAACCGAAATGAAGGAATGGACCCACAATCAAGTTGTTTTAGTTGGGAACCTGCCGCCGCGCGATACGCTGGCCCTGAGTTCAGCGGAGGATGTGTACCGGCAGGTGCAGGAAACGATCCGCTCGGTTTCCGACAAAACCCGGATTTTATTATCTGCTGGTGGGGGGATGCCCGATGGGGTCTGTTCTGAGAATATCACTGCTTTTTTACACGCCGTTGCGAGCAAACAAGTTAATGTTGTGTCAGGAGCAGACGTTAAATGAACATGAAAAGGATTTGTCTGATACTATGGGCCATGATGGCGATGTCTCTGGGTTGGGCTATGAGGTCGTATCAGGTGGTGATTGGGCCGGTTGATACGGACGTTGTGGGTATGCCGCTTTCGGTTGACCTGGAGGGTGTTGCCTATCCGGAAACGGCCAGCCAGCCGGAGATGGTCCGGATCGAGGGCCAAAAGAGAATCCCCGTGCCTTGCCAGCTGGAGACTGGGCGAGTGAGCCGGTTGTGGTTTGTTCCGGATGGTGTAATTAAAGCGGGACAAAAAGCGATATTTGAGGTCTCTTTCTCTGATTCCAGCCAACACGATGTTGCGCTGGCGGCTGTGGTGGATGATAAGACCATCACTTTGCAGGCTGGCCAGCAGAAGATTTTGCAGTATTATCATGCATTGTATCCTGCTCCGGAAGGGGTGTCATCTCGGTTTGCCAAAAGCGGGTTTATCCATCCGCTCTGGTCGCCGGCGGGCAACCGTCTGACGCAGATTCAGCCGAACGACCATTATCATCATTACGGCATCTGGAATCCGTGGACCAAGACCCATGTTGAGGGACGGGAAGTGGATTTCTGGAATATTGGGGATGGAAAAGGTACGGTTCGTTTTGCGGGGATTCTTTCGACGACCAGCGGCCCGGTGTTTTGCGGATTCAAGGTGCGTCAGGAGCATGTCGATTTTACGGCCAAACCAACTGAAAAAGTGGCGATGAATGAAGTCTGGGATGTGCGGGCGTTTGCCTGCCGGATTGAAGACCGTCCTGTCTGGGTTGTGGATTTCACCAGTATTCTCAATAACGCCCTGACGACCACTATTGAGCTGCCTGATTATCGGTATGGCGGGGGGATTGGTTTTCGCGCGACAGAAAAATGGATTCGCGACAATTGTTCGGTTCTGACCTCTGAGGGCAAGACCCGTCAGGATGCCGACGGGACTCGTGCCCGCTGGTGTGATGTCAACGGCCAGGCTGACCAGGGACGTTCGGGGATTGTCTTTTTAAGCCATATCAGCAACCGTGAGCACCCTGAACCGATGCGGGTCTGGCCGCTCGATTCACAGGGTAACGGCAATCTGTTCTTTGAATTCTGTCCGATTCGACTTACCGGCTGGGAGCTTTATCCCGGCAGGGAATATGTGCTGCGTTATCGTATGATTGTTTATGATGGCAAAATGAGTCCTGAGATGTCGGAGGTATTATGGAAAAACTTCACCCAGCCGCCCCGTGCTGTTTTAACCGCTGCGGCCGTGCAATAACGGTTTTGGGGATGCTGTTTGTTCTGCTGGCCGGTGGAGCGGCCATGGCCGAAGGGCACGTTCTGATTTACACCAAGAACGGCAAGGGGTATGTTCATGACAATATCCCGGCCAGTGTGGAATGTCTCAAGAAAATCTGCGAGCAGAACCAGTGGACGTATGAAGTTACCGATAAGGCGGACGTGTTTACGGCGGATAAAATCAAAACCTTTGATGTCCTGGTGTTTTCCAACACCAACAATGAGACGTTTGATACCGAGGAGCAGAGGCAGGTCTTCAAGAGCTATATTCAGGGCGGCGGGGCCTTTGTGGGGATTCATTCGGTCTGCGGGTCGGAGCGGCAATGGCCGTGGTTCTGGGCCAATCTGGGGGGGAAGTTTGTGCGTCATCCAGCGTTCCAGAAATTTGAGATTAAGGTGATTGATCATCAGCATCCTTCGACGGCGTTCCTGCCTGATGTGTGGGCGTGGGAAGATGAATGCTATTATATGAACCACCTGAATCCGGGGATTCATATTCTGCTGGCGGCGGATCTGAGGACGGTCAACGATGACAAAAAGGACGAGTACCCCGGCGAGGTTTTCGGCAATTACTTTCCGCTGTGCTGGTATCAGGAATTTGACGGCGGGCGTCAGTGGTACACAGCCATGGGGCATGATCCCAAACACTATCAGGATGAGAACTTTATCAGGCACCTGACCGGCGGGATTCGCTGGGCGATGCAGAAAAAAACACCTGCCGCAGCGACGGCTCAATAGCCAAATGGGTCACAAAGGTCTGAGTTTCACAGGGTTTCTCAGACAGATGAAATATGATAGAAAGGGTATGGAAATGAAAAAGGCGTTTACATTGATTGAACTGTTGGTGGTGATTGCAATTATTGCCTTGCTGCTGGCAGTTGTGGTGCCGAGTTTGAACATGGCCAAGCGCAAAGGGTCGCTGGTTGTCTGTATGATGAACACGAAGAATCTGTCGCTGTCCTGGTATATGTATAAGGAGGATTGTGATGGCCGTATTATGAGTGCGCAGATGGAAGGCAAGGAACGCAGCGGTCATTACGTGGGCTGGACCGGGACGCCTCGCGATGTCAATGGAACATTCCTGAGCATTACACAGGCCAGTCCGGCAGTGACTGATGCCGATGAAATCCGGGGAATTGAGAGTGGACGCCTGTATGAATACGTCAAGGATCCCAAGGCTTACCATTGTCCCGGCGACAATATTCGCCGCAGCAAGTATGACGGCACGCCGGTGTTTGTATCATATTCTGTGCCGACGTGTTTGTATGCCGCGACGGACTCCACCTCAGCTCGCTATAGGCAGCAGATTGTCAAGTATAATGAAATAACCTCGCCTTCGCAGCGGTACAATTTTGTTGAAGTGGCCCAGACCCGCAACTGGAACGCGAGCGGATGGTTTTCGTTCGGTGCGCCGGAATGGACCGGCAACAGCCAGCAGTGGGGATGGTGGGATCCGATGGCGGTTAATCATGGTGATGCCAGTGTTTTGGGCTTTTGTGACGGGCATTCAGAATCGCGTAAATGGCAGGATTCATTTACCAAGGAACGCGTCAATAAGCTGATTACCCAAAATGTGGACCTCTATAATATTGAATATCCCCCGGCAGGTCAGACTGAAGATATCGGTTATATGATTAAAGGCTGGGCCTATCGTTACAAACCATAGAATCCTGGTATATCGAATAAAACGAATTTGAATCCTTAAGAAGCGGAAGGCATAAGGCATTATGAAACGCAGAGAATTTTTGAAAAGTGCGGCCGCTGCGGCGACCGGAATCCTCGGATTTCCGACCATTGTGCCGTCGGTTGTCCTGGGCAAGGATGCACCCAGCGGCAAGATTACGATTGCCCAGATCGGGTTTGGCCGGATTGCTCGTGACCATGATTTGCCCGAGACGATCAAACATGAGCTGTGTCGAGTTGTCGCGGTTTCGGATCTGGACTCCAAACGCTTAGCCGACGGCAAGAAGTGGATTGAGGGATATTACGCCAAGAAATACAACAAAGAAAACTACATTGATGTCAAGACCTATGGCGATTACCACGATATTATTGCCGACAAGACGATCGATGCGGTTATCATTTCCACGCCGGACCACTGGCACGCTCAGCCGGCGATGGAAGCGGCACTGGCGGGCAAACACATCTATATGCAGAAACCCGCCTCGCTGACGATTGCCGAAGGCCGTCAGATGGCCGATACCATCAAGCGCAGCGGCGTTATTTTTCAGGTGGGCAGTCAGCAGCGCTCCCGCGATCCGTGGCCGCAGTTCAAGGACGTCTGCCAGAGAGTCCGTAACGGCAAGATTGGTACGCTGCGGCATGTCAAGGTTGGCCTGATGACCGATCCGGGCTGCGGGGAAGAACCTGAGATGCCCGTTCCAGCCAATCTGAATTATGAGATGTGGCTGGGCTGTACGCCGCTGGTGTATTATACCGAAAAACGAGTTCATCCCCAGAATGACTATTCACGTCCCGGCTGGCTGCGCTGTGAGCAGTTCGGGGCCGGCATGATTACCGGCTGGGGGTCGCATCATCTGGATGCGGCTCACTGGGGTATGGATACCGAATACACCGGTCCGATTGAGCTGGAAGGGACCGCTGAATTTCCTGCGTCCGGGTTGTGGGATGTCCATGGGGAATTTGACGTGCATGCCAAATATGCCAACGGCGTGACGATGCACATCAGCAGCAAATTTCCCTGTGGAGTCCGTTTTGAAGGTGACGAGGGCTGGATTTTTGTTGCTCGCGGCAGCGGACGAGCGACTGCCAGTGACCCGGTGTCTGGCGATCCCAATCAGGCTCCGGTGCTGGTGAGCGATAAAATACTGCTTGAAGGCGATCCCGGCAAGGATAAAATCCAGCTGTATCTGAGCCCTGAACAGCATCTGAACTGGCTGGAGAGCATTCAGTCAGGCAAGCCGCCGATTACCAACGCCGAAATTGCTCACCGATCCTGCAGTGCCTGTCTGCTGAGTCATATCGCGATGAAGCTCAAACGCAAGCTCCGCTGGGATCCGGAGAAAGAACAGTTTCTTGATGATGCCCAGGCCAACGCAATGCTGTCACGACCCCAGCGTGCCCCGTATGGAACCAATTACGTGAAGGCATAAAGTTTTTTCGGAATACCTCAAAAGGCCGGGCTGGTTGCAGCGCCGGCCTTGTTTGTTTGCGAACAATCAATCCCCGTTTAAAAGGAGCCTGCAGGCTGTCCGGTCTTTACCATTTTTTGAAAATAAAAAAGACCGCCAGCACAATCAGTCCAAAGCCGACCATGTAATTCCACGTGATCTTTTCCTTGAGATAGACGACGGAAAATACCGCAAAAACCCCCAGTGTGATGACCTCCTGGATGGTCTTGAGCTGGGCGGCATTGTAGGTTGCATGGCCGAAGCGGTTGGCCGGTACCTGGAAGCAGTACTCGACAAACGCAATCAGCCAACTGACCAGAATCACCAGCCACAGGGCCTTGTCCTTGAACTTCAGGTGCCCATACCAGGCTATGGTCATAAACACATTTGATATTAACAGCAGCAGAATCGGCAGCAATGCTTTCATAAGGAACCCTAAAAAAACCGTTTTTGATTATTTAGACAGGACTTTGGCCGTTTGTCAAGTCCGGTCCCTTCTTGCCGGGTATATTTTGTGTGAGGAGAGCTGCCGAATTCATCAAAATGGAGACTGACTCTGGGTAAAGCGGGGTCTTTGATTCAGGCGTGGCATGTCAACCGTTGGAAGACGGAGCCTGATGTTGTGATCGCCAATTCCCGGTGATTCGCGAGACGAGTGAAAATGCCGCTGACAGTGTGGGCTTCATTGCCCGCAGGCAGGTCTTGGTGTTGCGGTGCGATGCTTGGAAGTCAAGTTGCGTAAGGCATCCACAGGAACGGATCCAAGCACGACAATATCTGCAGACTGCCGCCGCGAAGCGACAACTCGTGGAATGAATGGGTGTTTTGGAATGAAGTCCATGCGTTGCAAACCATGATGCGGTTGGTATTTCTTAGAAAGTCCTTGATGGGTGTATGGCTTCTCGAAAAGACGATGGTTTTTAACCAGCGTGGAATCGAAATCCATCATTTTTATTGCAACCTTATATATTTAAGATGGTTATGTCATATTTCGTGGAGCATGATCGGGTCATAATGATAGTAAAATAATAAAAATTCATTTCATTTTATCGGTTTGTGTCATCATTATATATACTATGGCTCAAGACAAACAACACAACCCGGCTGGTATCATACCGCAAGAAGGGATGGCGGAATTTGTTCGTCTGTTAACGGCAAACCAGAGCCAGATTTACGCTTATATTATGAGTCTGGTCGGTAATTGTGCCGATGCCGATGATGTCTTGCAGGAGACGACGGCGATGATGTGGGAGAAATTTGGGGAGTTCACGCCGGGGTCTGATTTCATTTCATGGGGGGCGGCGATTGCCTATTACAAAGTACGGGAATTTCGTCGGAATCATCGGGAGAAATTTCACTTTGATGACGAGGTTCTTGATATTCTATCCTACCAGGCCCGGTATGAGCTGCGGGATTCAAATATCTATCTGAGCAAGCTGCATGACTGTATGAAGAAACTGAAGGCCAGTGATTATCAGTTGGTGCGATTACGGTATTTTTCGGGGGTCAGCATCCATGAGATCTCGCGGCGTTTTAATAAAACAGCAAGAACGGTTTATTATCAGATTGCAAAAATCCACGGTTTGCTGATGCGGTGCATCGAGCGGTCGGTTTCGTCGGAGGATCGGGTATGATGCAGGAGCCGGCCGGACAGATGCTGTATTTGATGCTGCGTCTTTTTGATGGCACGATAGAGCAGGGTGAGTTTGAGACACTCAATCGTTCGATCAAGGAGCGTCCCGAGGTTCGGAGTCTGTATTTCAGGTACCTCAAAGTCTATCTGGCAATAAAACATGCGAGGTATCTGGATAAGTCCGGGCAGTCGGACCTTGATTTGGAACGTTTTCTGTTGGAACTGGGGGAGTATGAATCTCTGGCGCCTGCTGTTCCGGTGAAAGCACCCCAAGCAGAGCCGGTCTGTCTGGCGAAGCTGCCGATTCAGGAAACGCCGCACCGATTCAATAAATATTCCTTTTATACGGCGCTGACGGCCCTGGCGGCAACGGTTCTGTGTATTGCAACGATTTACTTCCTGCCGCCGCGGGTGATTCCCAATCCGGTGGCCAGAGTACTCGATGCGTCGGGTGCCCGATGGCAGCAGGCCAGGACCTCCAAAACGCAGTCGATTCTTTTTGAGGGGACTTTGACCATCACCGAGGGCAGATTGGTATTTGCCATGTATGATGGAACAGAAGTCAATGTGTCTGCGCCGGCGGTGATAGAGCTGGAACAGGTAAATCGGCTGTTTTTGAAACAGGGCAGACTGCGTGCGGCGGTGCCGCCGGCGGCAACGGGGTTTACGGTTCGTACCCCGTCGGGATCCGTGGTGGATTTTGGGACCGATTTTTCGGTCCTGGTCGATCGGACAGGCAAGACAGAAGTTGAGGTTTTCAAGGGGATTGTGGAACTGCGGGACAGTACCAATCCGCTGCTATATAAGACCACTCAGAAGCTGACGATGGGCCAAAAAGGGACTATCGCTGCGGATGGCATGATATCCTGGACGGAACCGGCTCAATACCATAATAACGGTGAGATCCGTGTGCAGTGGCAGTGTCCGGAAGCTGTGGGATCCTGGCACGAACCCGCCTTCTGGAATAATGGATTGGTACGCGGGGCGGAGCTGGTTGCCGAGTTTCGGGCAGCCGATTCGCCCAAAACTGTGGTAGTTGATGCAAAGACAGCGGGGGCTAATAAGATTATGGCCCGTCGGGGGGATGTGGGACTGCTGAGCCGCTATCCGGTGACGATCCAAATGGACGGCGGCCAGATTCAGCTTGAGCAGCTATGGGTGGGACGCATGGGGCTTAGCAAGGCCGCCGAAGGACGATGGCTGATGTCGGATGGGGAACTGGTCCTCAAGGGCAGGGATCGGACCATGCTGTTCATCGGAGACAAATGCAAAGGGTATATGGAAATCAACGGAGGCCGTGTGGAGGTGTTTGGTGCGGCACGAGTTGGATGCAATGAAGGGGAGGGCACGTTTACAGACAGCCACGGAACTCTTGTTGTCAATGGCGGCAATGTTGTGATTTACGGGATTCTGGAAGTGGCTGTTGCCGATAGCGTGGGCGTTGTCCGACTGAATGGCGGACAGGTGCGGGCTTTTGATATCCGTATTGATAGACAGGGGACGCTTGCGATTGCTGACGGGATTCTTGTTTTAGAGGGCAACAAAACAGATCGTATTCAGCAGATGCTGGATTCCGGCCGGATTGACAGTGGGGGTCGGGAAATCCTTGTTGACTATATGGCAGACGATACGCACGGATTTGGCCGAGATAAGACTGTGATTCGTGTCAGACAATAGGATATGCCAGGACCGGCCGAGTCCTCTCGAAATGTCAATGAACCGGTGAAGAGGAGCGGATGCAGATGTGTTGCAGGAACCTGGATAGGCCTGATTGCGAAAAAAACGGACGCATATGTTGAAAGGAGAGGTGTATGATGATACTTCGAATGGGAGGTTAGAGGCGAGGTCAAAAATGGCAGTTCAATGCAAGGCGTGCCCGGCGAGGGCGATGTTCATGTATTCACATTTATTTCAAGGAGTACTGATGATGAAGAAAATACTATCTTTATCGCTGTTGTTTTGTTTGGCTGTCTGTTCAACGGCAATGGCTGATCTGATCGACCCTTTTAATGCTGCCCATGATTATCTGACAAGCGGTGTTGCCGGAACCGGCTGGAGTGGGATAATGAATGTCGGAAATGCGACGATTCTGAATGCGTCGATTACGGCAGCAGACAAGCTTCGGATCACCGGCGTTGGAAATTGGGGCGGCACGGATGCCAGCGGTCCCTTCCTTTATAAAGAGGTAACCGGAGACTTTATTGCTGAAACCAAAGCAGGGGCAGAGCACTTTGCCTGTGCCGGGCTGATGGTTCGTTTGGCGGATGTGGCGGCCGGCGGTGCGGGGGAAGATAACATGATTCTTGCTTACTGGCCTGTGGAGTTCTGGAATGTCGGCACCATTTTCTGGCCCACCGATAACGGGGCGCGTCCGGAATTCGATAATTCCGGCTACAATGGCGGTGTGATTCCGTCGTATCTGCGAGTGGAACGTCGAGGTGCCAATTTTTATTGGTCCCGCAGCTCTGACGGGGTAACCTGGCAGGCCTTGCCGTCGGCCAATCCACGGGTGCGTCCGGATATGAACGTGGCGACGCTGCAGGTGGGGCTGATTCAGAATTTTGGAGGCTGGGCGGAGCAGGATGTTGACTATGAGTACTTTAAGCTGATTGAGCAAGTGACTGCATTTTCCGGGACCAAAAAAGTGACTGAGGGAGGAGCGGCAGTGACAATCACCGTCGACCTGCTTGGACCGGCCCCCACAGCACCGGTGGATGTGGTTTTAACGGAGGTTACGGCGGGAGATCCCAACGATCTGCTGATCAACGGATTGCAAAGTCCGGTAACGCTTACCTTCCCTGCCGGCGTAAACCAGAAGACCTTGACCCTTCAGGCGATGGATGATCTGCTGCAGGAAGGCCCTGAAAATATCAGGATTACAGCCACTGTGTTCAGCACCGATTCCAATTATGCAGAGCATCCGGGCGGATCGATCGTGGTGAATGTCATCGATAACGAAGCGGGGCTGCTGGTTGATGATGGGGATGGCGTAATCGTTGACGAAAATGGCACCCTCAGCGACAGCATCAGCATGGTATTAAGCACAGAACCGACTGCGGATGTTACAGTCACGATTTCAACCGATGGTCAGACGAATGTGACCTCTCCACTGGTGTTCACTTCGGCTAACTGGAATACACCGCAAATTGCCATCGTCAAAGGCGTAGATGATGCGATTCTGGAAACCGATCCGCATACCGGCACGCTGAGTTTTTCCGCCAGCAGCAGCGACCCGGCCTATCAGGGCGTTACGGCATTTGATGTGGTGGTGACGATCAAAGAAAATGACTGCGGGGCCTGGGGGTATTCGCGATACGATGCCAATCAGGATTGTGTTGTCAATCTGGGGGATATGGCACAGCTGGCCCTGCAATGGATGCAGTGCACGTTCCCGAATGCCGACGGGTGTGTGGATCTGCGTTAACCGGTCCGGCAGCGTGAATGGGTATGCAAGATGAGTGATGAACCTAATTATGGGAGAATGAAATTATGAAAAAGACAGTGATATGTATATATTTGCTGTTGGCGCTGTTTGGAGCAGGTATCGCATCCGGAGCGGTTCTGATTGATTTGAGCGCAGCAAACCTGCCGGAAGGCCAGCTTGAAAGCTGGGCGAATACCGGCACGGCCGGCGGTGTTTTTCTGAGTGCTGACAGAGAAGGAGTCGATGACCCGAATGCGGTTGTGGCGATAGTGGCCGGGCGCAAAGCCGTGAGCTTCCCCAGTGGTGCCTGGATGCAATCGGACATCCCGGCTCCGGCAGCATTGAGCGGCAGTAATCCGTGGTCGGTGCTGATCTGGGCGTATGCGCCCTCGACGACCGGTGAGGATTCCCTGTTTCAGTGGGGGGATCGCGGCGGCGGAACGGCTCACTTTAATTTCGGCACTCGTGCACTGACCTTCTGGAACGACGTATTTTATACTAATCCGCCGGCGACGAATCAGTGGGTGCACCTGGCGGCAACCTACGATGGCACCACTGTTCGGCTCTATGTCAATGGGATTGATGATACGGTTGTGGCTCGGACATTGAATACAAATACGGGCAATTATATGCGGATTGCCAGGGCCCTGCCGGACTTGTGGGGAACACATCCGTTTAGCGGTTCGATTGCTTCGATTCAGGTTTACGACACCACACTGACCAAACAGCAAATCCAGGCACTCGCAGGTCAGTTTGAGGCCGGTACTCTTGGCCCGCAGGGATTATCGGTTCGTGAAGGTGGTGCTCCGGTTAATATGACGCTGCAGATCAATACCAATCCTTTCACCAATCAGGGGCCCAGGACAGATCTGGAAATTACCCTGAGTCTTGTCAGCAGTCGGGTGGATGTCAGACTGGGCACATCCGAGTTCGGTCAGCCTTATGTAGTGACCGTGCCTGCCGCATCGTACAATAGTCCCATCCTCATCCCTGTAGAGGCGGAGGATGATACGGTGATTGAAAGCCTTCATACGGTTCGGGTCAAAGCGGTCGTTACTGCCGGAGATGCGGATTATCTTGGCAAGACTCTGATTCCCGTAAGCGGCCTTGGTATCTCCGTGGTGGATAACGACAATGCGGATTGTCCCATGCCCGGACTCAAGGATGGGGCATATCGCGATGAATTTGATTGTCCACGTGATTACATGGCTACCGGTACCAGCAACTCCCTGTGGAGCGGCCTGCTGGATACCGAAGGCAACACCACCGATGCCACGGCATCGATGACAACCAATGGAGTCCTGCGTCTGGCCTCGGCCAACGGTGCCTGGGAAAGCAACAACAACAGCGGGCCATTCCTGTTTGTCAATGTGACCGGCGATTTCGAGGCGGAAACGTATGTGTCTGAATATGCCAACAGCATTGCCAGTCAGAGTGGTGTAATGCACAATGCCGGCGGAATTATGGTCCGGCTGGGTGATGTGGCAGCCGGGGGTGCAGGTGAGGACAACATCCAGGCCACGTATTTCCCCATCTGGGGTGTCGGAAACATTTTGTGGTATAATAACAATGGAACGCGTACCGAAACCGATAATATGGGTACCGGCTGGGGTGGCGGACGTTATTTAAAGGTGGTACGCAAAGGTGCCAACTTCTACTGCTATTACAGCATAGATGGTGTGAACTGGCAGGCCTTCCCATCCGCCAATCCGCTGGTGCGCCAGGACATGAATGTGCCGACACTGCAAGTCGGGCTGTATCAGTGTACCTTCAGCCCGGACCTTGGTTTTGTTGAATACGAGTATTTCTCTCTGAAGAAAGGCAGGGGAAATATCAGCGGCAATCTGTATCTGACCGAAAGTGAAGGTGACAGCGGTACTGTTCAGTTCCAATTCGTTACGCAGGATATTCCCGCTCCGGCGGCAGATATCCAGGTGACCCTGACTGCGGTTCCGGCTGCAGGAGCAGACCCGAATTCAGAACCGAATGACATCCGAATCGGCGATGCGTCGGCGGGTCAGCCATATACGTTTGTGATTCCTGCTGCTCAGTATGCCCAGCCGCAGCAAATCCAGGTTGCAGCGATTGTGGATGCCATCAGTGAAGCAGACCAGCAATTGACTTTGGCTGCCCAGGTGTCCAGTGCCGATCCCAACTGGAATGGATTGTTTATTAGCTCCGATGCCCTGATTACGGTCTTTGAAACGCCGGGAGTGTTTGTGGATATTCAGGACGGGGTTGCAGTGAAAGAAGGTGGGGCCGCAGATACCTTTACAGCCCGTCTGAAGATCAAGCCGCAGGCTGCGGTCACGGTTGCGATTACAGATCAGTCCGCTCCGGCTCAGGTTGATGCAGCTCCGGCCTCACTGGTCTTTGATGAAACCAACTGGAAAACACCACAAGTGGTGTCTGTTGCAGCTGTGGATGACGGTACTCTGGAAAACGATCCTCATACCACGGTTCTGAATCTTAAAGCGACCAACGGCAAGGAATATGATGCACTCGCTCCAGTAGCCGTCAGTGTTACAATCCTTGAAAATGATTGCGGTGCCTGGGGATATCTCTGGGCCGATTTTGATCGGGATTGTGACGTGGATATCACAGACTTAAGCCAGATGGCAGCCGACTGGCTCGATTGCACCCGACCGTATAGTCCAGGCTGTGTAGATTTACGATAACTTCTTATCAGAATAGATGTTATGTGGGCCGGGAGACGATTCTCCCGGCCTTTTTTGTTGCCGCCAAAGCCAAATAGAGAAAAACACCACATTCAAAAATACATGTTAATTTGGGAAATCTGATGGGGCTCAGATAGGGTCGCATCGCATATGTAAATTTTTTCCATTATTCGTGTCAGTTTTTCGTTTAATGTCTAATAAGTAGATGGACGTATTCTATAGGCAATGTCGGTCTGGATGAACAGGACATCAATGGCCGCAAGCGAATTTAAAGGCTCCCTGAATAGGACTGATGAAGAAAGTTTATCGGACAATGGCAAAGCAATTCAGTGGAACCGAAATAGTTGGCAAGTTGCATCAGGTGGACATTCCGCAGCTTCAGAAAACCCTGATTGCTCGCGGCCAGCGGATTTACTGGGAGGAACCGATCGAAGAGCTCGAAGGCACGGTGATAGATTCGGAAGATGACAACGGTGTGGTCAAGGTGGGAGCCTGGCCAGCCAGCAGTTCGGTGTCCGGCTATTACGGCCAGAATTATCTTCATGATGATAACGCGGCAAAGGGACAAAAGTCCGTCACCTTCCAGCTCACCGTGCCTGCTTCCGGGGGCTATGATGTGTATCTGCGATGGACCTCACATCCCAACCGGGCGTCCAATGTGCCGGTTACGATTCATTATGACGGAGGGAAGGCAAATCATCTGGTGAACCAGAAATCAAATGGGGGCCAATGGAATCTGCTCGGTCGGTATCAGCTTTCCCCTGGTACCGGTTCTGTTGTGATTTCCAATACGGGAACGGACGGATATGTGGCTGCGGATGCGGTTTTGATTTCCAGGCCCATGAGTACCTGTATTGGTGTAATTAACGCGGGGAATGGATTTGCAGCAGATATAAGCGGCCCGAAAGGGGAACCGGACTGCTATGTCGATCTGTATGATTTTTCAGCGATGGCACAACAGTGGATGCTGTCGCTTGAGATGGTGCAGGAAGATTAAGTGGAGACTGCAAATTCCTTTTTTCGGCTGTTCATCTGGGCTTTCAGCCGGGCAATAATCGATGAATGCATCTGCGAGACACGCGACTCCGATAAATCCAGCGTGGCACCGATTTCCTTCATCGTCATTTCTTCATAATAGTACAGAATGATAATCAGCTTTTCCGCCCGGGTCAGGCCTTTTGTCAACAGATTCTTCAAGTCCCGTTTCTGCGCTTCCACCACCGGATTCTGACTTCGCTGGTCTTCAATGATGTCGATTTCACGAATATCTTTCTCGCCTTCGTTTTCATTGAACTTATTATTCAGCGAAACCAGCGCAATGGCATTGGCATCCCGTTGCAAGCGATGGAATTCATCCATCGGCATTTCCATTTCTTCGGCCAGTTCCCGTTCGTTGGGAAGTCTGCCCAGCTGAGCTTCCAGGGTCTGTGTGGCTTTTTCAAGACGGTGGGAGCGTGCTCTTACAAGGCGAGGTACCCAGTCCATATTACGGAGTTCATCGAGGATACTGCCGCGAATGCGCGGTGTACAGTAGGTTTCAAACTTGACACCTCGCTCCGGGTCAAATGCCTCAATCGCGTCTTTGAGTCCAAAGATGCCGGCACTGACCAGGTCATCCAGTTCGACCTTGTCCGGCAATTTGGCACAAATTCTGTCCGCGGTGTATTTGACCAGCGGCAGATAATGTTCCATGAGTGTATTTCTGGCCTCATCACTACGTGACGTGAAAAATTCCTGCCAGACCTGTTCTATGTTCTGTGACCGGGTCCCACGCATCTTTAAAGACCTCCATGTCTGTAATTCGCGTTTTTGTTTCACTTGTCAGTGTCCGATAACGGTTGACCATTCAACTGCACCTGGGTGGCGTTATATACCCCAGCACGTTCATTTCGGCCAAACTGACAAGCAGATTAACTTAAAATAACCAATTTACAACTTTTCGGAAAAATCCGTCTTTTTCCGATGTTTTGCGGCTGACATTACCCAATCGGGCACTGATTGCCGCAAAACGTTCTGTGATACTCGAACGCGGATAAGCCAGAACAACCGGCTCCCGGCGACGAATGGCGCTGGCCACTAACTCATCCCTGCATAACACGCCAGCGTCGTAAACGGCAGTCGTCAGAAATCGTGCTGCCGCTTCCGAAATCTGCCGATAGGTTTTACGACCTTCGGCTATTGTTTCGGCCATGTTGACCAGAAGGCTGATTCGCCCCGGGTACTTTCTGCCGCTTAAAATCTTAATCATGGCATACGCATCGGTCATCGCCGAAGGTTCGGGAGTCGTCACTACCAGCGTATGGTCTGCTGCCATACAAAAGGCGGTGACAGTAGAATGAATTCCGGCTCCGGTATCGATCAGAATCAAGTCTGCCCGATGCTGAAGCTGATCCATTTCTTCAACAAGGCGTTGTCGCTGAAATGGATGGATATTAGCCAGATCTTCAATTCCGGAACCACCACAGATGATTTCAATCCCCGCCGGTCCGGGTTGAATGATGTCTTCAAGGCTTTTTCGCCCATTCAGGACATGGCTAAGGTTGAACCGACTGTTGAGATTCATCACGACGTCAAGATTGCCCAACCCCAGATCCGCGTCCATCAGGACAACGCGCCTGCATATCTGAGCCAGACAGATCGCTAAGTTTGCTGCGATATTGGTTTTGCCGACCCCTCCCTTGCCGCTGGTTATGGCAAACACCTGAGCCCGTTCCGGACGGGTTTCAACGATCTGCCGCAAATAATGTGTTCGGCCCGGGTTCATCGCCCGCTCCCACCGTGTTGTTATTTCCTGCTGCCCATCCCGCATCGGCAATCTCGACAACCAGATGCGTATTTACTTGTAAAACTCACGATGTATAAAGCAAGTTGCGTTTTTTTTCAATTCAAATTCCTGCATCCATGCAGGTTTTTGTTTTAAACGCGAATAGTGTGGCGAATAATGACTGATACTCCAGAAGGGTTATAAATTTGCGAACTGTGCCTCCTTTTTACGCTTCTGTCGCAGCAGTTCTACGGCAAGACGATTATGGATCAGATTTTCCGATAATCGATGAATCTGCTCCTGAACATAAGCGTGGGTATCATTGTGCAACAGTTCCTGAGACTTAATGTCCACAACTGCCACGGCGTCAAATTCACCATGGTCATGAAACTGAACATTGGGGCTGTCTTCAAGAACGAGCCGTTTATTACGAATATATTCCGCCAGTCCCCGCGTCAGGGTGTCGGCAAACTCGTGAACTGGCAAGTCCATCGGTTCAAAGCCCGCGGACCGATAATCAAAGAGATTTCGTGTTAATACTTCTTTCCGTCGTTCGGTAAAATCAATAATACGAGTTAAAAGCTCGGTCAGGTTGTCCGTAACAGGGGAGACATTCAGGTTCATACAGCCATCCTTGGCAAAAGAGTTCTCCGTTTATGAGGCCTTTACAGCCTGCTCTGATAGAAAGAGTTCGCGAATTTCAGATAAAGTCTTGGTTTCCCGTAACTGCTGGATCCGCCAGAGACGTTCGAAAACGGATTCGTCATACAGCCGATGTCCGCCTTCCGTCCAGCCGCTTTCCTGGATAAGTCCCATAACAGTGTAGTTGTGGATTGTCTGGCGAGTAAAAGGGGTACTTCGAACGATATCCCCAATACGATATAGCTTCGGTGGCGTAATAAAACCTTGATTGCTGCTTTGAGTCATAGAGCCAGAAACACACCTTTGACGTATATTCTTCAACCCGACCAAACGACTTACCCTCTGGGCAAACACAATATCCTGCGATTGATTCTTTACCCGTTTATTCTTGTTGTTTAACGTCGCAAATAAATCCAGCCCTGTTCATTCGCAAAGATGTGCTGGAACAAAAAAACAAATATAATTGCGACCCCGTCAAATCATATTTGACGTTTTATAAAATGTAAAACACATTTCAAATCCAGTCAAGCAAAATTGGAAAAAAATTAAAGAAATTGTTGCGGACAAACAGGGTGAGAATATCTCAATATGATTTAAGGGGTCATTTAAAGGATATTTATCCTACGAAAATCATGTGAAAAACACCTCAGGTGTTTCCTGATTGCCCAGATCAAGCAATACCCAGCAGGGATAACATAATGTTGCCCGTGAAGGAAGCAAGTGGTTAAAGTTGCCTTACTTAGATTTGAAGACCCAGACGATTCAATTCAGAATCTGGATATCAGCGGCCGTCCTTTTGCCGGAAATACAAATTTTGTCGATTTTTAATCTCGAAAATTTTTTCATATCTATTAAACAGTTTCAGCCTACAGCAGGCTTCTATGTTAACCGACACAGAAAAAATACCGATACTGGGAACATCTGAATTTAAACCAAAACGTAAGTCCGATAGAAATAAAGGATTGATAGACAATATGAGTCAGGGCGAAACAGACAAACAAATGCAGAGCTGTTCGGGGAGTAGTACCTGCCGGCTGGATATCATTACCCCTTTAGCCAAAAAGATTAATTGTCTGGATGTCAAACGGATTGCTGAAATATGTGTCAGCGAAATCCCCAAATTAATCGGTTCCAAACTGGCTTCATTGTATATTCTCGACGAGACAAGCGATATACTGCATCTGGAACGTCATAATCATCCGTTCCTGATTAATAATGTTGTATCGTTAAATCAAAACCCGCCTTCTCCAATGGTTGCAGCGGTTCGCAGTAAAGAGCTGCTGATTATCAATGATATGGATGATGCCCAGTCCGTGGGAGTGGGAAATGTACATCGCAGTTTTGCCAAAAATTACTCGACCCGGAGCTGTGTGATTGCTCCGCTGATATGTCATGGACGAGTGGTCGGGGTGCTCAATCTTAGCGATAAGGAAAACGGAGGCATTTTCACCCAGGAAGACATTGCGATTGTCGAGTTGTTCCGGCAGCTTGTCGGCGCTTCCATCGGCAATATTCATTTATTCGAAAAAACCCAGCGTCAGGCACGCACCGACGGTCTGACGGGGATGCTCAATCACCGCACTTTTTACGAGGCGATGGAAGTGGAGCTTCGCCGGGCCCAGCGTTATGGCGGCAAGCTGTCCATTATCATGGCCGATATCGACAACCTCAAGCCGATTAATGATCACTATGGGCATCGGGCGGGGGATATGGCCATCAAACAGATTGCCCGTCGGCTTTTGGCCTGTATTCGGCAAATTGACCTGGCGGCCCGTTATGGCGGGGATGAATTTGCGATTATTCTGCCCAGTACCTCACTGGCCGATGCGACAGTGGTTGCCGAACGGATGGTCCAGATGGTCTGCAATAATCCGATGATATGGGAAGACCAGCGAATCAAGCTGTCCATCAGCGTTGGCGTGGGGCAATATGACCCGGACACACAGCCGGGGGATGTGACCAAAGCAACAGACCAGGCGCTCTATGCGGCCAAACAGGCCGGTAAAGGGCGGGTTTGCGTGTTTGCACCTCAAAAGACACCTGCCTAATGGCCCGACAATACGGTCGTATCAACTGCGATTAGTGGACAATCCCAATCGATGCGATATACAAGTCCCCCAGGACAGGTAAGGTCTGACCCTCTTGAAAAAAGCCTGGCTTGGCAGCGACAAAACTGACAGTCGCGGCGGCTTCAATGCATACCGGAAGCGGAATTCCCTGGTCGCAATCGAGGCCCGAGGGAATATCAACCGCAAGAATCGGAACTGTCAGGCTGTTGATGCAGCTAATCAGAGCGACATAAAAGCTGGACAATTCCCCCTTGAGTCCTGTGCCGAAAATGGCATCGATAAGCAGGGTGCAGCCCTCACACAAACCATGGATCTGGGGATAGAGAGTGTTTTCAGATTGTTCCAGCCACACGATCGGCAGAGCCATCTTTTCGCAGATGGTCAGATTAACCAAAGCATCACCGGTCATTTTTTCGCGCACAGCACAGCAGATAATCTGCACGGTAACGCCGCTGTTGGCCAGATGGCGGGCAATCACGAACCCATCGCCGCCATTATTGCCCGCCCCGCAGAAGATACCAACTTTGGAATCGCGGTTGGGACCCAGCATAGTCAGGGCAATCTCGGCGGCACTGCGTCCGGCATTTTCCATCAGTACCACACCGGGGATGGCCATCTGTTGAATGGCCCAGGCATCGTAATCCCGCACCTGCTGACGGGTCAGGATGCGATGCAACATTTTATTGTACGGCTGCCAGAAACTCATAGAGCGGATTATATGGTACGTCTGCCGATTGGTCAATTGACTTTATATGACTGTGCCGGTACAGTATGGACTGTGAACATTACCTAATGACTAAGGGATTGTTATGCATATACTTCTGACCAATGATGATGGTATCTTTGCGCCGGGTCTGGCAGCGTTATATAAACGACTGACGAAGCTGGGCAAAGTGACCGTGGTAGCCCCTGCCGATGTTCAGTCCGGCGCCGGCCACAGCATTTCATTACGGGATTTGACCTGTCAGTTACTGGATATTGTCGGTAAATTCAGTGGTTATAGTGTCGATGGCTCCCCAGCCGATTGCGTTAAAGTGGCGGTTAATAAGCTGGTCCCGGAGGATGAGCCGATTGACTTGCTTGTATCCGGGATGAATCACGGAGCCAATGTGGGGATTAATGTGTTCTATTCGGGCACTGTGGCGGGGGCTATCGAAGGGGCATTCTATGGGCTGCCGGCCATTGCAGTCAGTGCGGCAATGGATGAACCGTGGGACAGCGAGCAGGCCGCCGACTTGGCCCTCGATGTGATCAGGCAGATTCTGCCGATTCAGCCGCGGGAGGTGGTCAGCATCAATATTCCTCGCCTGTCCAGAGGAAAACCCTGCGGTATTAAGGTTGTGCCGCAATCGACCTGCGGATTTGATGAATTCTATCAGGTTGTAGAGGAACAGGAAGACCAGGCGGTATATCGGCTGGCGGGGGGGACCCACCGAGACCAGCATGATGAAAATAACTGGACGGATACTACGGCTATCGCCGCCGGATATATCACGCTGACCTCACTGCGTCTGGATTTGACAGAACCAACAGGGAATGAACGGCTGGCCAGAAGAATAAAACAACCTCAATAAAAAGCAAGGAGCTATTATGTGGAATGTGTTTGAGGACCCCTGGCTTCTATTAATTGTGGGCATTGTTGTACTGATTATCGGTGTATGGGGCCGCAATAATGTATCGGAGAAAAACGGTCTTTTGGCGATGATTCTGGGGGTGTTGATTGTCGCGGCGGGCTTTGGGCTGGATTATTTGGTCAAGACCGATTATGAGCAGGTGCGAGGGATCATCCTGACCTGCCGGGATGCGGCGATCGCCCGGGATGCAAGGACCATCGAGCCGCTGATTTCACAGCGATATAAAGATGTGCTGCATCCGAATAAGGCTGTTTTAATGGACGATATCAACGGGATTTTCAGGAATGCAGCCATTTCCAAAGTGCGGTTTCAGGAACTGACCGTCAATATCTTTCAGGGCACGGCCCAGGCGAAACTGGATATGGCGGTGTTTCTGGACCCCAAAAGCTCATATGCCGCGGCCGGGGGGCTGTTTTTTGCCGAGATGACAGTGGGGTTTCAAAAAGAGGCCGGCGGTATCTGGCGGATTACCAATGCCGAGGTTGTTTCCATCAATAACGACCGGACGGATTGGAGGATTGCGCACTAAATCCGAATCCACGACAACCGGGGCAGGGTGTCTGTTTAGGGTCGATTGGTTTGGCTTTTCGAAGCTGCTGAATGGCGTTGAGGGCCTGCTGGTGGCGGCGGATGCGTTCTTCGACGGGACGGCGGAGGTTGTCGATCAGCAGGGAGATATCAATACCGTAAGCCGCCGCCTCGGCCAGGGCCGGATAGCGAGCGATCAGTCCGTCCAAATCCGCCAGGACGGAGTCGGGTAGTGTCAATGGCTGTGGTTGTGTCATATCGGGATTATCCCCGTTTTCAGGCCGGATTTCAAGATAGAACTGGAACAAGGCAGGGGATTTATAGTATAATCCAGTCGATAATCAGGTTTTATATATACTTGAAGACTCGGCTTGTGATTGCGTTGCCTCAACGTTCATAAGAGTTGTTTAGGGAGTTTAAAATGCTTGAAAACAAAGCCGATGATATCGCTTATTGCGGATTATACTGTCCGGATTGTCCGGTTCTGGGCGGCGAGATTGCGGACCTGGCCGGCAAGCTGAAGGAAAAGCTGGGTATTGCGATACAGTATAAACAGAAATCAAATAGCGTAATACCTTAATGGAGTTGCTTATGACAAGACAACCAGACATTTGGAACCTATTAGTGGATTTTATGCCCCGCAACAAATGGCTTCACATAACAATAGTATTATTGAGGATCACGCCAAATTGGATCATGAAGATTTTGAACCCCAGAGCCCAACGTCGAATATTCCAAAATGGAAAAGAAACACTCGAAATGTCCTTCAATATAGAAAGAGTATTGGGGATATTCGATGGAATCGAGAAACGGAAGAATATCTTTTACCTATGTGAGTGTTTGCTTTTACTAAAGTAATACAAAGCAGGAGTACACTATGTCCTTTCCACAAACACGATTTCGGCGGTTGCGGGTGAATGCGACGATGCGGCGGATGGTCAGCGAGGTTCGACTGTCGGTCGATGACCTGGTTTATCCGATGTTTGTCTGTCCGGGCAAGCAGGTCAAGGAGCCGATTGAGGCGATGGCCAATTGCTATCGGTTTTCGCCCGACCTGGCTGCGAAAGAGGCGGCTGCGATGGCCGACCTGGGGATTCCCGCCATCCTGCTGTTCGGGACCAAAGAGAAAAAAGACGCCGTCGCATCGCGTGCCTCGGCGATGGATTCAGCGGTCTGCCAGGCGATTGCCAAAATCAAGACCAGGTGTCCGCAATTGCTGGTGATTACGGATGTCTGCCTGTGTGCCTATACCGACCACGGCCACTGCGGGCTGATTATGCCCGCCGATGCGAAACGCAAACGCAAGTCTTCGCCGTCTGCGACGCCGGCGGTCCAGCAGTACGAAGGCCACATCGACAACGACAGCACGATTGAGGTGCTGGCGTCGATGGCCCTGGCGCATGCCCGGGCGGGGGCGGATGTCGTGGCACCGTCGGATATGATGGATGGCCGGGTGGGGCTGATTCGTGAGACACTGGATACCGAAGGTTATGTCGAATGCGGAATCATGTCGTATTCGTCCAAGTTTGCCTCGGCGTTTTACGGGCCGTTCCGTGATGCCGCCCAGAGTACGCCGAGTTTCGGCGACCGCCGGACGCATCAGATTGACCCGGCCTGCAGCAGGCAGGGACTTCGTCAGATGGAAGAGGATATTGTGCAGGGGGCCGATATCGTGATGGTCAAGCCTGCCTTGCCGTATCTGGATGTGCTTGCCCTGGCGAGGCATCGTTTTGATGTGCCGATTGCCGCATATAATGTATCCGGAGAATACATGATGATTCATGCCGCTGCCAAGGCCGGCCTGCTGGATTATGAGGCGGCGATGATGGAAAGCCTGCTGTCGATCAAGCGGGCGGGGGCGGATATTATTATTACGTATTTTGCCCCGGAAGCTGCGAAGATGTTAAAGTGAAAAGGAAAAAGGTAAAGGGAAAAAGTCAATTAAAACAGATTAGCCCAAAGGGCTATCCACACGTTTCCCTTTTTACTTTTGCCCTTTACCTTGAAAGATACGGATGACTGATATTATAAAGCCAACGATTATTGCATTTGAAGTGACTCGCCGCTGTGTGCTGCGATGTCGGCATTGCCGGGCATCGGCCACAGCCAGCGAACGAGATGTGCTTTCGACGGACCAGTGCCGAAAGATTCTGGATGCGATTGCGGCACTGAAAAAGTGCGTGGTCGTGCTGACCGGCGGGGAGCCGATGATGCGACATGATGTCTTCGACCTGACCGATTACGGCAAATCCCTTGGTCTGCGGATGGCGATAGCGACCTGCGGGGCGCTGCTGGATGATGCAGCGGTCCAACGGTTTAAGCGGGCGGGACTGCTGTCGTTTTCATTTTCGCTCGATGGGCCGGATGCGGCCAGCCATGATGCGTTTCGTCAGGTGCCTGGGGCGTTTGATACGACGCTCAAGGCCATCGAAAAGGCCCGAAACGCCGACTTGCGGTTTCAAATCAATACGACCCTGACGGGTGTAAATGTGGAGCATCTGGATGCGATTGCCCGGCTGGCGGTGGAGCTGGGGGCGTCCTGCTGGAATCCGTTTGTGCTGGTGCCGGTGGGGCGGGCCGAGCAGGATACCCCATTGCTGCTGGAGCCGAAACGCTATGAACAGGTTCTGGAAAAACTGGCGACGATGAAGACGGCGTATCCGATTGAGTTGCGTGTGACCTGCGGCCCGCAGTTTGCCCGGGTTGCCCGACAGAAGAAAATCCCGGGCGCCGACCATGTTCGGGGGTGTCTGGCGGCCAGCGGATTTGCGTTTATCAGCTATCAGGGGGATGTGCAGACCTGTGGATTTCTGGAACTTCCGGCGGGCAATCTGATACAAAACGGGTATAATCTGGTGGATATCTGGCATCACAGCCCGCTGCTGCGATCGATTCGGGATTTATCGCAATATCGCGATTTCTGCGGGCGATGTGTTTTTCTGTCCGCCTGCCGGGGCTGCCGGGCGCGGGCACTGATTGCAAACGGCCACCTGCTGGGGCAGGATCCTTTGTGCATACTGGGTCAGTCAAACAGGGATGAAGCGAAATGACCGGTTCATCAGAGTTCAGCAACTGCGTATTGCGATGGGTGCAGAACCCTTTGCCGCTGACGGAGCGGCCTTTTCTGGCATTGGCACAGCAGGCGGGTTGTTCGGAAGCTCAGGCGATTGCTGTTATCCGGCGGCTCAAAGAACAGGGCTATATCCGCCGGTATCGGGCACAGTTGGATTATAAACGGCTGGGGCGTGTGGCGACGCTGGTTACGGCCAGTGTGCCGGCGGAAAAGCTGGACGCAGTGGCAGCGGCCGTGAATGCACTGGATGGAGTGTCGCATAATTATCTGCGAAATCACAGGTTCAATCTGTGGTTTACTTGTCAGGATGAATCGTTTGAGCGAATCGAAGCCACGTTGAGAACGCTGGGGCAGCAAACCGGGGTGGAATTCCGGACTTTGCCCGCCCAGACTGTATATAAACTGGATGTGCGTTTTGACCCATCCGGACCTTCAGCAGAGGATTTTCTGGCAGGACAGTACCAGCCTGTGGCTGAGGCGGCAGGCGTTGTGGAATTGACGGCTGACCAGCGGCGGGCACTGCGGCTTCTGCAGGACGATATCGCGTTGACCCAAAGCCCGTTGAGTCGGGATTTATTGAAAATCGCACAGGAGTTATCCGATAAGGGCGTAATCCGGCGTATTGCGGCGGTCCTGGACCACCGTAAGCTGGGCTATACAGTCAATGTGATGTTGGCAGCGGTTGTGGAGAACAGCCGGATGGACGCGGCGGGCAAGGCGATGGCATCTCGTCCGGCGGTCAGCCATTGTTATCAGCGAAAGCCCTTTGCCGGCTGGCCGTATAATCTGTTTGCGATGATTCACGCCGGGCGGATGGAGGATGTACAGCGGTTTATCGATGGACTGGCTAAGGAATACCGTATTTGCGATTACGCTTTGCTGCCGACAGTTTGCGAGTTCAAGAAAAAACCGGTTTTCTATGTGTGATGTCGTTTTGTTGGATGCCAGCAAAAAAAGACAAAAAACAAACTGTTTTCGGGTACTCTGTGGTTTCATTTTCTCTATAATGGATACACAGGTACATAGAAACCATAAACCATAGACCTGTAGGAGATTTTACGGTGGCTCAAAAGAGATTGAAGTCGCAACTGCGGGCAAAAAAAGATTTTGTCATCGTTGCCGAGCTGACGGGAGGGCCGGCTTACAGCTTCACTCCGATTGAGAAATTCCTGACAGGCTATCAGCAGGCCGGGCCGGGAGCAATTCCCCAAGGCTTTGATTTTACTGGTATTATGTTGCCGCAAAATCCAGGCGGTGTGGCGAATATCGACCCGTCTGATGTGCTGGCTGTACTGACGCAGAAAAACTTGCTGGGGGATCTGGATTTTGTGCCGCATTTAACCTGCAAAGACAGTAACCTGGATGGGTTGACCAGTACGCTGGTTGGGTACCGTCAGCGCGGCGTGGAAACACTGCTGGCCCTGACAGGCGATAAGCCAGTGACAGCCAAGCGGGTCTTTGAGATCGAATCCATAGGGTTGTTAAATCATATTCATAAGATGAACAATATCGCTCTGATTAAATCCGCCCCCGAGCAGCTGACTCAGGTCCGGCAGTTTTTCGCGGGGGCGGCGGTGTCGCCCTTTAAGTACACCGAGGCTTCTCTGATGCAGCAGTATTATAAAATGGAGAAGAAGATTGCCGCCGGGGCGGAGTTTCTGGTAACCCAGGTCGGCTGGGACTGGAAAAAGTCGATGGAGTTGATGCAGTATCTCAGGGACAACCGAATTGAAGTGCCTGTGCTGGGCAATGTCTATTGGCTGACGACACGGACACCGGCCCCCCGGCTGATGCACGATATTAAGCTGCCGGGCTGTTTTGTCAGCGATGCATTGCTGGCCAGGCTGCAGGCGGAAACGGTGGATGAGCATATCGAACGGGCGGCTCAGCAGGTGGCGATGTATCGGTCGATTGGTGCGGCTGGTGTGGATATCGGCGGGGTGCACGATTTTGATATTTTTGTGAAAATTCTGCAGCGGGCCGCCCACATCGGCGACCAGTGGCGGCAATATAAGGATAATCTGTACTGGCCGGCGGAGAAAGCCTTTTATCTGTATGATGACCGCGGCAGGGCGGTGGAATTATCCAGGCCAAAGAAACGGTTTAACGAGAAATGCTTTCATTTTATGCACCGGGCGATTTTGGATCCCCAATACCGCGGCTTTCGGGCGTTTCGCAAATGCGTGCACTGGATGCGGGCTGACAGGGAAAAAAGCTGTACATACAAGGTATTTAATGCTATAGAAAAAGGCTTTAAATACCTTGCTTTTGAGTGTCAGGAATGCGGCGACTGTTACCTGCCTGAAAACTTTGGCTATTGCACCATCGGCGGCTGCGAAAAGGGATTGAATAATGTCCCCTGCGGGGATGCCACGGTGACCGGCTATTGCGGCAACAATCTGGAACGTCAGTGTGTTGGCGAGAAGGTATATGGTTCGGCGGCGGCCGAGGTGGGCGGTCGGCAGCGGCTGCGGCGGACGATCAATCGTCCCCGGATTCCGGCACTGGAGCATACCAGCTCAATTGTAAATTATCTGTTTGGAAGGGACCATACAATGAAACGGCCGTTGATTGAAATCGGCGAATCGATACACGCTTCGATCCCCAAGACCGGAGCGATTATGAAACAACTGCAGGAGCTTGGGGCGGATGCGTATGACAAACCCAGCCCGCAGTTGGACTATATCCGCGCACTGATCGAATCCCAGGCCTCGGACGGGGCCAGCTATATTGCCGTGAATCTGGATGCTTTTGGTGAATCCGATGCGAACGCGGCGGTGGAGATGATGAAGCAGTATGTCCGGCTGGTCCGCAAGTGGGGGATGGGGGTGCCGATCTGCTTAGACAGCAGCAATGATGATGTGTTGATTGCCGGCTTGAGGGAATGGTATAATACCGACCAGCCGGTCAAGGCACCTCTGATAAACTCAATCAAAGTCTATACCGCCGACAAAATGATGCCGCTCAAGAAGGAATACAATTTTTCATTCATCGGCCTGCTGGTCAGCGAAGAAAAACCCACCGGCCCCGGCGGTTCGCATTCCGTGGATGAATTGTTCGGACTGGCCAGGGCATTGTACCAGAAGGCGATGACTTTTGGCTTCAAGCCCGAGGAAATTTTCTTTGATTCGACGGTCTTTCCGCTGGCCATTGATATGCCCATGGAGCCGGGCGTGCCGGGTTATACCTATCGGGCTTTCAATACCATCAGGAAGATTAAATCCGATCCGCAGATGAAGGGATGTCATTTTTCGCTGGGTGTCAGCAATTGCTGCCGCGACCTGCCCGGCCGGAAAATCGGCATTTGCCGGGCGTATGTTGCCAAGGCGATGGAATATGGTCTTGATGCGGGGATTGTCAATATTGAGCATCATTACGGCGAAAAGCCCGCGGATCCGGAATTGCTGGATTTGGTAGACGCCTTCGCCCAGCTTGACGGTTCCATGGACAAGCTCAACGAAGCGATGATGAAGATGGGACAGTTCTGTGCCTCAGTGCGTAAGCCGGAGTAGTATGACAGGGAAATGATCTGATTATGACCTGCTCAACCTTGTGTGCGTTTAATAACTCGAGCCACTCTTTGAAGTCGCGGGATAGTTCCATAGGCCTGCCTTCTGTAATACTCCACCGCCGCCAGCCTTTCCTCAGCCGGGCGGCTGAGCCAGTATTCCAGATTCTGGCGGATTTCGTTATGCTCAGAAAGTTTTGCTTTGTGAACAACTTTTTCAATCATGCTTATATTATACCCGGAAATTATCCAATGTAAAGCTGAGGCTTTTTATTGGAACAAGGCATTTTTTTCTTTGACAAGCCAGAAAAGGGTGGTAGATATATGGATAAAACAACACCATAAAAGTTTGATTTAGGAGGTAAAACCATGGAACAGCAGAATACGACAGGGCAGCCTGAACAAACACCGGTTCAGCCAATGGAGGCTCAAAAGGCTGACATTTCCAACGATGCCAAAAACCTGGGGATGTTATGTCATTTACTGGGCTTTTTTACCAGCTTTGTGGGACCGCTGATCCTCTGGCTGATTAAAAAAGATACTATGCCTTACGTGGATTATCATGGTAAGGAGGCCTTGAATTTTCAGATTACACTGGCCATTGCATATATCGTAGCTGGGGCTTCGATCATCTGCATGATCGGCGCATTTCTTATTCCTGTGCTTGGCTTGCTGGATCTTATCTTCTGTATTATTGCTGCCCTAGCCGCATCCAGGGGCGAATATTATAAATATCCTTGGTGCCTGCGGCTGGTTAAGTAAGCGGAGTTTTTGGGTAGATTTTTCAGGCCGGGCTTATCACCCGGCCTTTTTTATGGACAAAATAAAAACAGATGACCATCGATGTTTCCGGATACCGGCCTTGCAAAATACGGAATTTCAGATAAGATAGATACTTATGACGCAAAAACAGGATAAAAAACAGTCTGGACCGGTGATTCAGAATAAAAAGGCCTTTTTCAACTTTGAACTGGTGGAAAAGGTGGAGGCCGGGCTTGCGCTGGTGGGGACCGAGGTCAAGAGTCTGCGGGATAAACAGTGCGAACTGGATGCCGCTTATGCCCGGATCAACGGTGACGAGGTCTGGCTGGTTGGCTGCAAGATTGCCCAGTATGCCCAGGCCGCAAATGCTGCCAATCACGACCCAACACGTAAACGCAAGCTGCTGCTGCATAAAATCCAGATTCGAAAGCTCAAAACCAAGCTGGAACAGCGGGGTTATACGCTGGTTCCGTTGCGTATTTATTTCAATGACCGGGGCATTGCCAAATGTGAACTGGGGCTGGCCCGGGGTAAACGGCAATATGACAAGCGTCAGAAAATTCAGGATAAAGACCAGAAACGGGATATGGGGCGGATTAGGAAATATTTGTGACAGGACTGATTTGGATGTACAATCAGTCGGTTGGTGAGCCTCCACCACCCTCTAAAAAGCAGATATCCTCTGATATATCAAGATGTTAAATATAAGAATGAAAGGCGGGATCATGGCCGAACCAAACGAACCCAAAAAAGTAATTATCGACGAAGACTGGAAAAATCAGGCCCAGAAGGAAAAAGAAACCCTCGAAGAGAAGGTCGAGCAGGCCGAAGAAGTCGGGTCTTCGCGTCAGCTTCCATCGGCGGATTTTGAGGGGCTGGTTTCGATTTTTGCAACGCAGGCCTACCTGGCGCTGGGGCTGATCCGGCCGCAGGAAGACAAAGACAAGGACTTTGAGCCGGATTTTGAATTGGCCAAGTTCAATATTGATTTGCTCGGTATGCTGGAAACCAAGTGCAAAGGCAACCTGACTGATGATGAGCAGAAAATGCTGCAGGGCAGCCTTAACCAGTTGCGGATGATATTTGTCCGGTTGTCTCGCAACGTCTGATGGGTTGATTATGGCGACATCCGGACCTTATGTTCATGGGTATTCACAGCGGGAATCGCTGCGTCTGGAGGATCAGGCGACGACGCTGGCCGAACTGCTGCACCATGACCAGCGGTACCCCGAGGGTTCGCTGGTTCTGGAGGCGGGTTGCGGCGTCGGGGCACAGACGGTTCTTCTGGCAGGGAATAATCCCGAAGTCTCGTTTGTGTCGGTGGATATCTCACCGGAGTCACTCAGACAGGCTCAGTCGGCGGTTCAGGCGGCTGGCTTTGGCAATGTGCAATTTCAGCAGGCCGACCTTTTGCATCTGCCGTTTGCTGATAACACATTTGATGCGGTGTTTGTCTGTTTTGTCCTGGAGCATCTGTCCGAACCGCTCAAGGCCCTGGCGGAATTGAAACGTGTTGTCAAACCGGGGAAAACCATCACCGCGATTGAAGGGGACCACGGCAGTGCCTATTTTTATCCCGACAGTGCCTTTGCCCGTCGAGCTATCCAATGTCTGGTGGATTTACAGGCATCGGCAGGAGGAGATGCCCTGATTGGACGGAGGCTATATCCGCTTTTGATAGAGGCTGGTTTTGAAACAGTCCGGGTCTCGCCGCGTGTGGTTTATGTGGATTCGTCTCGTCCTCAATGGGTCGAAGGATTCACCAAAAATACCTTTACAGCGATGGTCGAAGGTGTGGAAAACCAAGCCCTCGCCTCCGGCCTGATGGATCCGGCCAGTTGGAAACAAGCAATTGCGGATCTATATCGTACAGCTGAGGCGGATGGGGTGTTTAACTATACATTCTTCAAGGCCATAGGAGTCAAACCCGCATGAGTGCCATACTGGTCAAAATTATTCGTGACAAGGTTCAGGAAGTCCAGCTCCGCAAAAAGCAGGTTCCGCTGGAAGTGGTCAGTGAGAAGGCGATGGCCCTGCCCAAGTGCCGGAATTTTTACCAGGCGGTGACCAAATCTCACCCGCGAGGTCTGAACGTGATTGCAGAAGTGAAGAAGGCATCGCCCTCGGCGGGGGTGATCCGGGCGGATTTTGACCCGGTGGCGATAGCCCGTACGTATGAACAGTGCGGTGCGGATGCGATTAGTGTTTTGACGGATGAGAAATATTTTCAGGGCAGCCTGGACTACCTGACCGCCGTCAAGGAAGCGGTATCGATTCCGGTTTTGCGAAAGGATTTTATCGTTGATCCGTATCAGGTGTATGAGGCCAGGGCTGCGGGTGCGGATGCCATTTTGCTGATTGCCGAGGCTTTGCCGGCGGGGCATCTGATGGATTTGCTGATTCTGGCCAATGAGCTGACTCTGTCGGTCCTGATTGAGGCCCATGGGGCTGATACCCTGCTGAAAGTGCGCAGCATGGTGGGGTTTCCGCAAAAGCATTACACGCTGTTGGGTATCAATAACCGGGATTTGAATACGATGACGGTGGATTTAAATACGACCAGCCGCCTGGCCGAGCTGGTGGAGGACAAACACCATCTGGTTTCCGAAAGCGGCATCAAAACGCGTCAGGATGTGCGAAAACTGGTCCATCTTGGCGTGGGGGCGGTGTTGATTGGGGAGACCCTCTGTGCCAGCTACAGTATCCAGGACAAGTTCCGGGAATTATTCGAGCCTGAGCGGTAACCAGAGCAATCTGGAATTCAGGTGCAAGGAAAATAATGCTGGAAAGTATTCCATTGTTGTGTACGGGATTTGTGATGGGGCTGTTTGGCGGGCTGTTGGGGTTGGGCGGTTCGACGATTATGATTCCTGCTCTGGTGATGGTCTTTGGGGAAAATCAGCATCTCTATCAAGCGGCGGCGATGATCTGTAATTTTGTTGTGGGGATTTCCTCGCTGGTACCGCATTGGAAGTCACAGGCTTTAGTCAAGCCCATTCTTAAATCCCTGATTCCAGCGGCGATAGCGGGTATTTTGCTGGGCGTAGCAATCAGTAATGTTTCCTTTTTTGAAGGCCGCAACAGTGTCTGGCTGGCTCGGTGTTTTGGGGTCTTCCTGATGTATGTGCTGATCTATAACTGCTGGCGTTTGTTCCAGCCAGCCCGGCCGATGCATGAAAACGCGGAGGCTCACCTGCCCAGCGGTTATCCTTTCTGGTCGGCAGGAATTGGGCTTGTTACCGGGTTCGCCGCAGGACTTCTGGGTATTGGTGCAGGTACGATTTCTACGCCGCTGCAGCAGGTGATTCTGAAACTGCCCATTCGGCGGGCCATGAGTAATTCTGCGGCGACGATTGTCGGGATTTCGTGGCTGGGGGCAATTTATAAGAACGGGACATTGCCGGAGCACGGGATTATGGTGACGCAATCATTGAAGATTGCCCTGTGGGTCATTCCCACCGGCCTGATTGGCGGGTATATCGGCGGCCATCTGATGCATCGATTGCCGCGTAATGTGGTGCGAATACTGTTTATTGTGGTTCTGGTTTTAGCGATCTGGAATCTGCTGCTGGTCAAACCGCGATGAACTCCTCTATGGAAAACAAAGATAGTCAGAGCAGGCCGGTGATGCGATGGATGACGGCGTAGTGCCGTGTCAGGTCTTGCCTGTCTGCCGGCAGAATCGTTAGAATTCATTGGGCCACAGCCAGTGATCAACAAGGATGGCTAAGTCTGCGGTATTAATGAGGCCATCGGCGGGTCTGGCAATATCACAGGCCGGATTCCAGTTCGAGCTGTCCGATTGACTCATCCATGCCGCGGCCAGCATCTGAAAATCGTCAAGATCAATCATACAATTGCGGTTGATGTCGGCCCTGGCAGCAGGCGTGACCAGCCAGTTGAGATATTCTTCCAGATTGGTATAGCCGTCTGCATCACGGTCGTCATTGCGGTCTGCGGGCTGGTTGGGATTGAGACCTCGCGGACGTTCCCACACGTCGGGCATTCCATCATGGTCGCTGTCATCCAGGGCCGGCAGCGAATTCAGCGTCGGCCATCCGCCGACGGTTGTCTGAGAATCGATAATCCCCTTGTTCGCGCCGGTCTGTCCGCCATAGGTGGCTGTGCCGGTTCGCACTTCGCTGATGATGCGTGTATCGACGGAGTCACGGACGAGACTGCAGCCGACGTTGTCAAGCACATCATCCCAGGCCTCCAGGGCAGTCTGTACCGTAACCGGATATGTCGCGGCCACCGGAAAGGGCGTGGTGGATTTGCATAACGAAATATCTGCTATGCCGCCCTGAGGCCAAACCCCGCCGTTCCAGTTGTCTGCGGTGATGGCAGGAAAGCCGTGGACGTAATTGCCTGCGATATACCACTTGCCGTAAATGCGATTGCCGGACACAGAATCGGTGGTATAGCTGGGATTGACAATCCAGCCGCGTTTGGCGGAGTCAGTTGCGGGGCCGTATTTATAATAACAGTTGACGATGTTGACCGTGGCTTTCTCGCCGCCATAACAGCTGTTAAAGCCCCAGTTGTAGATGACATTATTGCACAGGTCGATATTGTTGGCGACATCCCCTTCGATCCGGGGGTTGCGGGAGCTGTGATGCGCCAGCAGGTTATGATGCCAGGAACTGTTGGTACCACCCCAGATGCCGCCGTAGCCGTGGGCCCCTTTTTCATGATGCGAGTAGCGGAGGCTTTCGGTAATCAGGCACCACTGGGCAGTGAAGTTGGTGTTGGCATAATAGGAAAAAGCTTCATCGACCGACCAGCTTGCCGTGACATGATCCAGGATGATCCGGTCGCCATACCGGCCCCATGTGGCATCCGCGTCGTCGTTGTCGGTTCCATCAGGCCACTGATCGCCCAGCCGGCAGCGGATGTAGCGGATAATGACGTTGTCATAGCCTGCATAGAGACTGCCGTTGGCAATGCAGATGCCATCTCCGGGAGCGGTCTGGCCGGCAATGGTGACATTGCCATATTTGAGGCTTAGATTGGACTTGAGGTGGATGGTGCCCGAAACACGAAACACAATGGTACGCGGGGTATTGTGATTCAGGGCATCCCGTAGAGAGCCTGGGCCGGAATCGTTCAGGTTGGTCACTTCATAGACTTCGCCGCCCCGTCCGCCTGTGGCAATGGCGCCATATCCCTGGGCACCGGGGAAGGCCGGAACAGCACCACACATCGCGACAAGAATCGAACAAAGGAGTACCAGCATCATTGTCTTCATACGCTATCTCCCGAAAAACATCCTGATTCCATCACTTTTATCGACAAAGGTGTGTATGCCATGCGGTGGTTTAGACGGAAATTCCAGCGCCTTCCCTGCTCAAATTCATTCCCTATTGTTAAAATAGCAAAACGACCCACGCAAGTCAATACAGCACAAGGGAGCAGGTATCAAGACTTGAGAACGTGTATATACACAAGCATCATTTTGCCGCGAGGATGGCCGCTGAATAAATCAAAACGGTACAGAGCCGCGCTTCGGGCGGACAATATCACTCAGGGGCAGTATTCAATGGCTGAAGGTGTTCTGAAATAGCGTTCCATGCACATTCAAAAAAAACGCCGCAAATAACCAGTAACCTGATTAATTGCGGCGGTTTATGACGATTTTGGGAATTATCCTTTTTGCTGGATTTTGGCCCAGGTGTCTTTGAGGGTCAGGGTCCGGTTAAAGACCAGTTTGCCGTTTTGGCTGTCCGGGTCCGTGCAGAAATAGCCCATCCGCTCAAACTGCCAGCGGTCCAGGGCTTTGGTATCTTTGACATGCGGCTCGATTTTGCAGCCGGTCAGAACCTGCAGAGAATCCGGGTTGAGATGGGCCGTAAAAGGTTCGCCTTCGGCGGTATCTTCCGGATTTTCCTTGGTGAACAAATGGCTATAGAGCCGGATTTCCGCGTCGAGGGCATGGGACTCCGCGACCCAGTGCAAAGTGGCCTTGACCTTGCGGCCATCGGGGGAATCGCCGCCGCGTGTGGCGGGGTCGTAGGTACAGTGTAATTCGACGATATTGCCCGCGGCGTCTTTGACGGCCTTTTCGCATTTGATGAAGTAGGCATACCGCAGGCGGACTTCCTTGCCCGGCGACAGGCGGAAAAATTTGCTTGGCGGATTTTCCATAAAGTCGTCCTGTTCGATGTAGAGTACCTTTGAAAAGGGGACCTTGCGGGTTCCTGCGGAGGGGTCTTCGGGATTATTGACCGCATCCATCCATTCCACCTGGCCGTCCGGATAGTTTGTGATAATGACTTTAAGCGGTCTAAGGACGGCCATGACCCGAGGAGAGGTCTTATTCAGGTCTTCACGGATACAGTGTTCCAGCAGGGCGACATCGACGGTGCTGTTGGTTTTGTTGACGCCAATGACCTTGGCGAAGGACCGGATGCCCGAAGGACTGAAGCCGCGCCGCCGCATCCCTGAAATAGTAGGCATACGCGGGTCATCCCAGCCGTTGACATAATTATCCTTGACCAGTTGCAGCAGTTTGCGTTTGCTCATCACGGTGTACGTGAGATTCAACCGGGCAAATTCGATCTGCTGGGGATGATAGATACCCAGTTGGTCCAGAAACCAATCATACAGTGGCCGATGATTTTCGAATTCCAGCGTGCATATCGAATGGGTAATGCCTTCGATGGAGTCTTCCAGACCATGCGACCAGTCGTAGGTGGGATAAATACACCAGGTATTGCCGGTACGGTGGTGGCTGGTGTGCATAATCCGGTACATGATCGGATCACGCATATTCAGATTCGGATGGGCCATATCGATTTTGGCACGCAAGGTCCGAGAGCCGTCTGGAAATTCCCCTTTACGCATTCGCTCAAACAGATCCAGATTCTCCTGTACACTGCGATTGCGGTAGGGGCTTTCCTTGCCGGGCTGGGTCAGTGTGCCGCGATATTCACGAACCTGGTCTCCATTGAGGTCGCAGACATAAGCGAGTCCTTTGCGGATTAAATCCAAGGCCCATTGATACATCTGCTCGAAGTAGTCGGATGCAAAAAACAGCCGGTCCTCCCAATCCCAGCCGAGCCATTTGACATCGTAGATGATCGAATCAACATATTCCTGCTCTTCTTTGGAGGGATTTGTATCGTCGAACCGCAGGTTGCATTTGCCTCCGAATTCGGCTGCGATGCCGAAATTCAGACAAATACTCTTGGCATGGCCGATGTGGAGATAGCCGTTGGGTTCAGGTGGAAAGCGGGTATGAACCCGATGGTTCCATTTGCCGGTTTTGTTGTCTTCGATAACGATTTGCCGGATGAAGTCGATCCGTTCTGACGTTCCGTTGTTTGTGTTCGTATTGTCTTGTTCTGCCATAATTTACCGTCCATTGAGTATAACGTTAACAACGGGATGGTATATTACCATAAGTTTTGCTTATTGTACAGCGGCAATTTGATATGACGTCATAACATAATCCAAATTCATAGGTGGCATTATGGGGGAATATATGTCTCACGGGATATGGATAAACCCGTAGCTCTCGGGGCCAGAGTGTTTTGAGTATAAATTGAAGTGTTGCCCTGGTCAGTCAAAGATACGAAATACCGGGTGGAATGGCTAATGCTGCCAATCCAGCTTCAGGAGCGAAACCCCCTGACGCGGTAAAAACAGAGGAATCATGACTTGACCCTGTTTGACTTTAATCCATTCCGGCGAACTGAACAATTGCAGGTGGCCGGCTTTTTCCAGAGTTTCGACCTGCTCGGCGGAGGGATTTTGCGGGCTGCCCATCTTTTTCCAGACTTCGTAGGAATTGCTGTGCTCCCTGTCGATGCGGTAATGATAAAGCAGAGCTTGTGTGGTCGGGATGCCCTCAATGGTTACCTCTACCGGACTTGCAGGGGCATCACGGTCGTTATCATGATAATTCCAGACCATCACCGCTGTTCCGTCTTTGTCTGCGGCGGCCAGTGCGTTAATGTCGGGCTTATCTCCCCGAACGCTGGCATCTCGAACTGTCAGATAATCGTATGCCAGATCGCCGCTGACTGCGACGCGGTCGCCTCGCATTAAACCGAACATCCGGAAGACATTCAGCACCGGTTTATTGACGCCATTGGTGGACAAATCCCGAAATCCATTAAACCAGGGCTGGTCTTCAAACTCAAACGACCATGACACTGCCCCGAGGAAATTGACGCCGAAATGATCGGCCAGGGCATATTTGCGGGCAAACGAAGCGGCCGTATAGCTGGAATACAGTGTGCCATTTCGATAGGCGTTTTCCGGATAATCCTGCATGGAGCAGGCGGCACAGCCCTCCGGGTCGGATTCACCGATGATAATTGGCAGGGATTTGAACGGTTCAAATGAAGCGACAATCTCGAATCCTTTGGAAATGTCACGAAGCTGGCGACCCATATCCATTTGGACGGTGCCATCCACGACGCGCGGGCTGCCTTTGGCATGAAAAGCGATGAAATCCAGCGGTGCCCCGATTTTGCCTGTTACAGCGTTGATTCCTTCGGCACAATGCGTCAGGAATTGTCGCAGGAATTGGGCCGCCCGCGGACTGCCCGGCCCGGTGGAATGCGGGCCGCCGATTCGGGCTGTCGGCAAGGCCCGTTTAACCGCATCGGCCGTATAATCATACAGCTTGCAGTATTCCTCAGGAGTTCCCTGCCAGTATCCAATGTCCGGCTCGTTCCACAGTTCCCAGTACCAGCTTGCGACTTCTTCCCTCCCGTACCGCTGTACGGAATGGCGGACCCATTGATAAACCAGCTCGGCCCATTTGGTATAATCCCTGGGCGGATAAGCCCAGCCGGTAAAGATATCCTGGTAGGGGGCTCCCGGTTTCCAGTGATGACGATAAGGCTGCGGTTTTGACGACAGGGCTTCGGGCATAAAGCCGATTTCAACCAGCGGTTTCATTCCTCGGCTTACCCAGGTATCAAATATCCTATCGATAATCGTCCAGTCATACACGGGATTGCCCTGTTCATCTTCGGTGTAGATATTGGTGGAACCCCATTTCAACGCCGCGGTTCCATCGCCGCTGGTCATCAGATTATGCGTACGGATGTAGACCGGATATGGACTTAATGCATCCAGTTCTGTCAGCAGCTTCCGGCCATCCTTCATATAGGTATAGTTGGGTTCATCGTGCCCGAACCACGCCCAGACAGGTCGCATCGGACCGAGTTTTTTGTTCAGATTGACATGGATAGCGACCGGTTCGGTTTGCCCGGAACAAATTGAGGTGTATAGAGCAGGACACACTGCCGCAAGCAGCAGGACTGAAATGCGATGTATCTGTGTAGGTGCCATCTTAACCCTTTCCGGCCAATAGCCTTACAAACCGTTATCGTACCAGATAATAGATTCAGTATGGCTATATAGTGTCTCATTGAGCTTCCATTATCAACGTTTTTTTTCAAATACCGCAAAAATGAAAGCGGGTGGATTGGAATCGTTCTGTTGAAATCCTGTCAAGTCGTCTCAAATCCAATTGAGCTGGTCTGGTAACCTGTGGATTGCCGGTAATTGGGGTCCGTGAAATTGCCCTGTTAACAAGATAATAAGCCCGGACGGGTTTAGACACGGGTGTCCCGCTGGTGGAGCAGGATATTCTGCTGGCGATAATGCTGCGGAGCAATGCCGGTGATTTTCTTGAAGATGCGTGAGAAATAGTATTCATCCTGAAAGCCGACCTTGTTGGCAATGGTGTAGAGGGTGGCATCGGTGGTCAGCAGCAGGGACTGGGCCTTTTCTACCCGTCTTTTGTTGATATATTGAATGGGCGGTATCCCCATCAATTTGCTGAATAGATTCGAGAAATAAGTAGGGTTCAGGTGGACCATTTTGGCCAGTTCCAGGATGGTAATCTGCCGATCAAGATGGTTGTGAATGTAGTCAATCACCGCGTTGAACCGCGATAATCCGTACAACGCCGCCTGGACTTCCGTATCCGAATAATCCGCAAAGAACGCTGACAACAGCAGCCGCATCAGGGCGTTGGTTTCAATCAGGTTGGCAGGGGACTTGGCATTATCCAACTGCTTGGCATTTTCCAGCACGGCCTGATAAATCGGCTTGTTGGCATCGTATTCGGGTAATTGGCGATTGGGATTTAATTCCAACAGGCGTTTAAAAAGAGCTTCATTGATCAAGCCCGAAGGCGCGGGGATATGGTAATGACAATCCAGCATCGAAAGCATGTCCATCCCGGTCGGTGTCCGGCAGGTAAAGTGGATGTAATAATGACTGAATTGCTCCGGACAATACATCCGGACAGGCGTAAAACATGGAATTAGATATAGATGGTCTGGTTCAAGCAAAAATGTCTGGTTATGATGCTCGATAAGCCCAGATCCGCTGGTAATATAGTAAATCCTGGAATAAGGATTATTCACGTTGCGGTAATTCCATTCCTTGCCCACCGTGTAATATTCAATATTCAGGATATTGATATCAACATTATCGATTATGTGTTTGAGTCCGAACATTTCCGAATAATAATAAAAAATCTGTAAATAATCCATTAAAACTTTCAATATTACATTGTTTTGTCAGGTGGGCCTGTTTACTCTCTATGCACTGAAAAGCGAATTCCAGAAATCACTCAATTTAAGGAGACTCTGTATGAGAACAAAAGGAACATGGTTTGTCATGTCTGTATTCATTCACATGATCGCTATGGTACTGGTGGCCGGCTGTACCTCAAAGGCGGCCAGCAAAGCCCGATGGCCCTACGAGAACGAAACTCCCCAACAGCGGAATGCCCGTCTGGCATGGTGGCGTGAGGCTCGTTTTGGGATGTTCATTCACTGGGGTGTCTATGCCGTTCCTGCCGGTACCCATAATGGCAATCGAGTCGGCGGCATCGGCGAGTGGATTATGTGTCATGGCAAAATTCCCGTAGCGGACTATCAGAAATATGCCGCCCAGTTCAATCCCGTCAAATATGATCCCGAAGCCTGGGTCAAACTGGCCAAAGAAGCGGGCATGAAATATATTGTGATCACCTCCAAGCACCACGACGGCTTTGCCCTGTTTGATTCCAAGGTGTCCAAGTGGGATGTGGTCGATGCAACACCGTATGGCAAAGACCTGCTCAAACCGCTGGCCGCGGCCTGTAAAAAACATGGTATAAAGCTGGGATTTTATTATTCTCAGGCCCAGGACTGGTGCCAGGGCGGTTCGGCCTGCAGCGGGTACTGGGACCCGGCCGCACAGAATACCGGTATGGATGCATACCTGAAAAATATTGCTGTGCCACAGGTGGAAGAAATCCTGTCCAACTATGGCGATATTGCGGTCCTGTGGTGGGATACGCCATGCGATATGACCAGGGAGCGTGCCCAGATGTTTGAGCCGGTTGTGTCTCAACACCCTGGTATTATTACCAACAATCGACTGGGAGGGGGCTATCCCGGCGATACGGAAACCCCTGAGCAGCATATCCCGGCGACGGGTTACAAAGACCGTGACTGGGAAACCTGCATGACCATGAACGATACCTGGGGCTACAAGAGCTATGATGAGAACTGGAAATCAACCCAGACCCTCCTTCGCAATCTGATTGATATTGCCAGCAAGGGCGGCAACTACCTGCTGAATGTCGGCCCGACCGCCGAAGGCGAAATCCCTCAGCCCAGCATTGAACGTCTCAAACAAGTTGGTGCGTGGATGAAAGTGAATGGTGAGTCCATTTACGGTACCACCGCCAGCCCGTTTGCCAAGCTGCCTTGGGGCCGCTGCACCAAGAAAGTGACTGCCAGGGGGACAACGCTGTATCTGCATGTGTTTACTTGGCCGCAGGATGGCAAACTGCTGCTGCCCGGCCTCAAGAGCGAAGTGAAAAAAGCGTATCTGCTGGCCAATTCTGCTGCCTTGAAAACCCAGGCCACGGAGGAGGGGGTTGTCCTCACGCTCCCGGCCCAGGCTCTGGATCCGATTGCGACGGTCGTAGTTGTCACTCTTTCAGGCGAATTAAAAGTCGAAAAAGCCTTATTGTCTCAGGCCGCAGACGGCACCATCGTATTACCGGCGATACAGGCCAATATTCACAATTTCAATGGCTCCAATGCCCAGGTGGAAGAAAAAGGCGGCATACCGAATATTGGATTCTGGACGGCTTCGGGCGTAACGGTGGATTGGAATTTCAAGATTACCAAGCCCGGACGATTTGATCTTGTTGCCAGTACTGCCTGTGCCAACGAGAAAAGCCAATTCCAGATTCGGGTGGATAATCAGACACTCAATGCAACCGTGATGTCAACCGGCGGCTATGAATCCTTTGTGGACCAGAATCTCGGACAAATCGAGCTCAAGACCCCAGGAGAATATCTGCTGCAGATCAAGCCTGACAACAATGCCTGGGCACCGATCAATATCCGCAGTCTGACATTGAAACCGGCAAAGTAAAAAAACCATAACATCACAAATGAAAGGCAGGGTATAGTCGATGGGTACGATAAAAGCACAATGTCTTGACGAAATTAAAAAAGCCACGCCGCGAATCCCCGTGATTGGTGTTTTTGCTCCCTGTGATCCGCGGATCGACCAGGACAGCCGAACCCGGGCACAGAACATTATTGGGATGGTTGCCAATGCGATTGCCGGCCAGGTTGTTCTGCCGGATAAAACCCCCGTGCCGGTGGTCTATTCATCGGTTCTGGTGGACAGTGAATCGCAGGCCGATGTCGTTGCTCAGCAGTTCCGTCAGGCGGGCGTCAATATCCTGGTCTGTGTACCGGATACCTGGGCGTTCCCCCAGCTGACCGCCATTTCTGTGCTCCAGCAGTTTCCCAAAGAAACGCCGCTGAATATCACCTGCGGCAACAGTGGTCCCAAGCCGGGTGTGGTGTACGCTCACGCTGCTGCCGGTGCCATCAGTCAGTACGGCAAAATGGTTCATCTGAATGTCGGGAACTGGCCGGATACGGGACTTAATCCCCAAATGACCGACGCAACCGCAACGGCGTTGATTGACTGGTGCTATGCGGCAGTAGCAGCGGTGGCGTTGCGAGGCCGGCGTGTGATGGTCTTCGGCCATGATTCCATGGGGATGGAAACTGCTCTGGCTCATGTCCTGCCGACACGCAACACCTTCGGTCTGGAAATCACCCGCCTGGATATGAAGCTGCTGGCCGATATGTTGAACAAGGAGGCTTATGACAAGAACGAGCTGAAAGCACTGCGTGCCTGGATTGACAGCCATATTGGCAAGCGTCTGGAAATCAAAACCGATGCTGACAGCCGGCGGTTTAATCAGAGCCTTGCGATGTATCTGATTAACCGCGATCTGATGGCCGACTTGAACGCCGTCGGCGGCGGATTCATGAGTCAGTTGGAATGGGGCAGCGACCGACGGGGTCTTCCGATGCCCGTGGCCGATGCGATGGAATCCATGTTCAACAGCACCTTTGACCACAACGGCCCCAAGGCCCCATTGCCGTATGCGACCGAAGCCGATGTTCAGGGCCTGCTGACGATGCTGTTTATGACCTGGCTGTCCGGCGGTAATCCGCCGCTGTTTATGGACTTCCGCAAGGTCTGGGAGGGCTGGGAGATCCGTGCCCTGGCCAGGAAAGTGGGCGTCAAAGTCAATCCAAAGGCCGACTATATTGTCAAGGGGCTTGTGGATGGCGACAATTCCGGCAGCGCCGCCTTTGACTGGGCAGCCAGGCCCGGTGCCAGTCAGAAAGAGATTATGAAGGGCATCTCCATGCCTCTGGCTGACGAAGGCTACTTTCCCGGCGGCGGCAACAGCGTGACCTTTATGACGCCCGAAGGCATCAGCGGCATTGCAGGACGTATGGCTTACAGCGCCCTGAATAATAAGTTCAGTCTCATCTGGGATGAAGCCTATACGACCCGTGTGCCGGCCAAGCTGGGCCAGGCGATGTGTAATCTGACCAACTGGAACTGGCCGCATACGTTCGTTATTCCCAAATACGCCAGCATGGCTGAGTATAAGCAATTTGCCCCGGCCAACCATTTCCATATGACCTGGAATCTGCCGGTTTCCCGTCTGCAATATTGGATGGATTTGACCGGCGTATTAAGTGTGGCCCCGTGGGCGGCTCGTCCGGCTTTTATCGAAGGTACCGATCGTCCGCAGCCGCTGGTCTATCTGCTCAACGGCGGTGAAAATCACTACAAAATGATCAAATAAGCGGATATTGGGTTGCACTCAAATCCAAAGGGTCTGCGTTGTAAGGCGTGAGAGAATTCATAGCCCCAAAACGATAGTTTTGTCCTAATTCTGTGGACATCCAAACCCAGGTTGCTATAATGTCCGCCTATGAAATTATATCCGTTACAATGCAGACCCCTCTTCAAATCGCGTATCTGGGGAGGGACGAAATTACATGACGTATTTGGCAAAACTCTGCCGGCAGACCAGCTTATTGGTGAAAGCTGGGAGCTGGTGGATTTGCCCAACGACAAAACCGTTATTGACAATGGTCCTCTGGCCGGATTAACGCTGTCCGAGGTCCTTTGTCGTTATCCGCATCAAATCACCGGGCATAAAGAGTTTACAGGCTCGCTGCCGCTGCTGATTAAATTCATCGATGCCCGGGAAGACCTCAGTGTCCAGGTCCATCCCGATGCCCAAACCTGCCAAAAAATGGGCAAAGGTGACCCCAAGACCGAATGCTGGTATATCCTTCAGGCCGAGCCAGGGGCAGCCATTTATAAAGGGGTCAAGCCCGGAACCACATTGCAGCAATTCCGTCAGGCCGTTCAAAACGGGACCTGTGCTGAGCTGCTGGAGCGGGTGCCGGTACAGGTTGGCGAATGCCATTTTCTGCCATCAGGGACCTGTCATGCCATTGGCGCCGGCCTTTTAATTGCAGAAATTCAGCAGCCCTCCGACACGACCTACCGTGTCTTTGACTGGAACCGCGTGGATTCCACCACCGGCAAACCCCGCCAGCTCCATATTGAGGAAGCGATGCAGAGCATTCGGTTTGACCTGACTGCTGACAAACTGCCGGTTCGCTCTGTCGGCTGCCTGGTGGATGCAGACGAATTTCAGGTGTATAAACGACATCAGGTTGCCGGTGCACAGGTCCTCATCGATCCAGGCATGATGAAGGCGGTTGTATTTCTGACCGGCCATGGCCAGTGGATGGGCAAGGATTTCCAGTCGATTCCATTCAAGGCCGGTGATACCTTTTTGGTGCCCGCCGCGATGGAGGGATATCTGCAATTCCTTTCCGACAGCGAATATCTGGTTTCGACGGTTCGTTTTCAATACTGAAAAAGCCCTTTTTTGTCACTCTGAAATAGAAGGCGTCAAAACCTCTGGTTAACTCCAGGGGTTTAGAATTCTGCGCTGTTCACACAATCATTAATCTCTGTCGCATATCTGTTTTTGAATCCGGCGGATTTTTCATTCCACGCCAACAGCAATAACCGACTCGCCATGTCCTGATAAGGTTTCCAAAAATCAAAAAATAGGTAAAATTTCTTGCTCCAATTTATGGTCATTTACTCATATATATTATGAGGCAAGAGGAGATAGGTAAAAACGATGGGTGATATATTAACAAAAAAAGATAGCTTTAGTGTGGAGTTTTTAAGGCTATTTGTTGTTCATCAAAAGCCAATTTATGCCTATTTGCTGGCAATGGTTCATCGTCCTGCAGATGCCGAAGACCTGATGCAGGATGTCGCCACGCTGATGTGGGAGAAATTTGATGAATTTCAGCCGGGAACGAATTTCGGCGCCTGGGGTATCACCATCGCTCGCCATAAAGTGCTGGAATATCATCGGCGAAAAAAGAGTGAATATGAATTTTTCTCAGATCACCTCGTCGAGTACCTGAATCATATTGCCTCGGAGAAACTGGAGCAGATGGACGACCAGGTCAGGGCGCTTCAGCAGTGTCTGCTCAAACTCCAGGATGCCGATCGCGGACTGATTCAGGTGCGATACGAAAAAGGAATGACGATTAAACAAATCGCAGAACAAATGCAACGTCCGGTAACGGGGCTGTATAAAGTCATGGCGCGAATTCATCGGTCGCTGGTGCGGTGTGTCCGGCTGACCCTGAATGCATGGGAGATGCAGACATGAACGAGCGTCGCTGGCCCATCGAACTGGACGAATTGATTCTCCGAAAGCTGGAGGGCAACATCACTCCGGCCGAGTATGAGCAATTAGTGCAGTGGCTTGACCATGAGCCGGAAGCCGCCTGTTATTATATGGATTTTACCATGCTCTATGTGGGGTTGTCTCAGCCGGGTAAAATCTCTTTTTCATCCGAACCGCAGGATATTTCCCTGGAATGTTATAATTCTCTGTTTAACCTGCTGGCCGAAAACGAAAAGGGGGCTCCAAAAATTGAAAAGCCCGAGGCGACACCGCTTGTTCCTGGGAATCAAGAGATTTCTGACAGACGTCTGTGGGGGCAAGTAACCCCTTGGAATCTCTGGACGGTTATTGGGTCGCTTGCGGCGCTGGTGCTGATGATAGCTTATGCCACATTTTATCCCCGTGTGGCATCCAGTCCCGTGGCGGTTCTGGCGGATTCGGCCCATGCGGTCTGGGGGGAGTCCGGATCGTTGCAGGCAGGCCAGAGGCTCTATGATGACGGCAGGCGAATGTCGCTGTTGTCCGGATGTGCCAAAATTGTCTTTGATTACGGCTCTGAGATTATTGTTGAAGGCCCGGCTGAATTTTCCGTTTTGTCGGAAGAGAACCTCTATCTGTATTGCGGTAAAGTGCTGGCCTGGATTCCGCCCCAGGCGGTGGGATTTGTTGTGGATACGCCCAGTGCGGGCGTCGTGGACCTCGGGACGGAATTTGGTGTCCAGGTGGAATCCAGCGGATCCAGCAGTGTGTATTTGTTCAATGGCAAGGCGTCGCTGCTGGCTGGCCAGCAGGGCGAACGAAAAGGGACAGTTCTTTTAACCGCAGGGATGGCCCGTTCTGTGGAGTACCAGACGGGGCAAACCCGCGAAATACGGCTTGGCGAAAATCTGTTTGTCCGCCGCCTAGATTCGTCCATCAACCTGGTTTGGCGGGGAGAACCGCTGAATCTGGCCGAGTTAATTGGCGGCGGCGATGGTTTCGGAACCGGCTCAACCAACTGCGGCATTGATCCAACGACCGGAAAACGCACGGATATTCGAACCGTTGACCGGTACGCTGATAACACCTATGTTGTGGTGCCTGAGAACCCCTTTGTGGATGGGGTGTTTGTCCCCAATGGCAAAACGCCGCAAACGATCAGCTCCCGCGGGCATATCTTTGAGGCCTGCCCGGAAACCCAGGGCAATTATTACACAGAGATTGCCTATTGTCCTCAATTTCGTGTGCCGGATGCGGAATTGGCTGCCAGTCTGTCCAGGGAGTCCAGCCTCCTGCTGCATGCCAATCTCGGCATTACCTTTGATCTGGACGCAGTGCGCTCCAGACTGACCCGTATCAATATCACGGCGTTTAAGGCCCAACTGGATATCAGTACCCTGGCGCCGCGAATCCCCCATGCCGACACCTGGGTTCTGGTGGATGGACAGTTGCGATACAGCAAACAAAATATGACCGAAATAGGAAAACGGGAAGCGATTCATATTCCCCTGCGTCCGGAAGACCGATTTTTAACGCTGATCACTACCGATGGCGGCGATCCAGATAACCGTCTGTATGAGGATGGTTCGCGGTGGAAGAGTATCGACAGTGACTGGTGTGTATTTTGGAATCCTGTGTTAGTGTTAGAGTAGCCGAAAGCAGTTGCACGTTTGAACGATGCACGTTACGTGAAAGCGTATATAAAACCATTTTATTACTTTATTTTGGGAGGTCTAACGCTATGAGAAGAGTAAGTGTAACTGTCATGATTCTGGCCATGCTCGTCATGTCGCTGCCAACATGGGGGGCACTGGTCAACCGCTACGACTTTAATGTGGACCCCAACGATTTGGTTGGGACGTCCAACGGAGTCCTTACCAACGGTGCCTACCTTTCGGACGGGAAGCTGGTGCTGACCGGCGGAACCAGCTATTCGGCTCCGTGTGTGACCCTGCCGGCCGATGTTCTGAAGGATTACACCAGCGTTACCATTGAAGCCTGGTTTTCACTGGATGGTCTGTCTCAGTGGCAGCGTCTGTTTGATTTTGGTGATTCAGCCGGCGGAACCAACGGTGCCGGCGGCAATTACATTTTTTATACCCCGACCTCCGGCGGCAACGATTCCCGGTTCGTGATCAGCACAGGGGGTATTCCGGGCTATAATTACGGCGAAAACATGGCGATTGGCACGGGTTTGACAACGTCAACCACCTATCATGTTGCCTGCGTGTATGATGCAGCGACGTCTACCATCAGCCTGTACCAGAACGGCAAGTTTATCAATTCCTCCACAACCAGCCATCTGTTGACAAATGTGGGACGCAGCTTTGCTTATATCGGCAGTTCAACCTATCGCGGCGACCCCGCTTTTGCCGGCAAAGTGGATGAATTCCGTATTTATAATACGGCATTGGGCGCTCGTGAACTGGCTTTTAACTACGCCAAAGGACCCGATACAGTCAGCCCGTTCTTTATCGTTAGCACCAATCCGGCCGAAGGACAAATCAATGTGCCCATCAATCCCACCTTGTCTTGGACGATAGACCCGGCCTACAGCCCCACGGCCTACGATTTGTATGTGGGTGTGGACCCCAATATCGTCGACCCCGCTGTGGTTGATCTGACGCCGTTTGCAATTATCAAACAGACCGGTTTGACTGCGACCAGCTATACTGTTCCCACAGCACAGACACTGACCAAAGACAAAACCTATTACTGGCGAGTGGATGCTGTGATTGATGGGATTACCTATCAGGGTATTGGCCGAAGCTTCAAGACGATTCCCAATGCCCCGACCTTTACGACCAATCCTGCTAATCAGGGATACTTCGCTGGTGAAACCGCCTCGATGACTGCGGTTGCGGAAGACACCGGCGGCGGCGCATTGACCCTCAAGTGGTACAAAGCAGGCACCCCGGCCCAGGAAGTTGTTGCGGATGGTACCCATATTCTCATCAATACCACGGTCGTCGGTACCACCTATACCAGCACCTTGACCATTCAATCGATGGCCAAAGAGGAAGCTGGGGCGTATTACGCCACCGCATCCAATACCGGCGGTGTAGCAACATCCGCTTCGGCGTACTTCATTTGCAAACAGTTGCTGGCTTACTACCCCTTCGAAGGGAATGCGGATGATGCATCTGGCAATAACATGAATGGCACGCTGGCAACCCTCGGTACGGCTCCCAATAACATTCTGCCGACCTTTGCGGCCGGGAAAGTGGGTCAGGCAATCAGCCTGTCAAACACGTATGCCAACTACGTGGATCTGCCGGATGGTTTTGACGATTTCAGAACCGGCCTGACCATCAATCTCTGGGCCTACACTACAGTCGCCGGCAGCTGGGCCAACTTTATCCAGTTCTCCAACGGTGCCCCGAATAATAACATCTTCCTGTGCCGCAACGGCACCTCGACCGCTCTGCAGTTCAGGACCGCCAATGGCACCACTCAGAATACGGCGATTAATGCCAATGCCGCAATTCTCCTGAATCAGTGGCAGATGTTTACGGTGACACTGGACACCGCAGGTGTGGTCAGAATTTACAGAGACGGGGTTCTGTATAAATACTACAACAACGACGGAACGACCGTGATTCCCACGGCCACCATTCCGCTGCCCAATTTTGTAACCCGCGTGAATAACTACATCGGCAAGAGCGCCTGGAATGACAATTACTTCACCGGTCTGCTGGATGAAATTCGCGTGTACAACTATGCTCTGACCCCGGAACAGATCGCCGCTCAGTATTATGCGGATTCCGGTGTGGCGGCATGTCTGACCAAACCGTCTTCGGATTATAACAACGACTGCAAGGTGACTTTGGACGACTTTGCCATCCTGGCCGGACAGTGGCTCGATTGCGGTCTCTATCCGCAAAGTGCCTGCAACTAACCCGGCGGGTTTGAAGTACGATGTTTTGCTCCGGCAGGCTGTAGGGTCTGCCGGAGCTTTTTTTTATGGCAAACCGATGGGGCTGTCCAATTTGAGCCTGGTAAATAGACCGAAAAGATGCCACGGCCATGGATCCAGAGATTTGACCCATTGAAATGGGTAAAATTGAAAAATTGTATTGAGAAAAGCATGACGGGGTGGTACAATGCCCGCCTTATACCGGGGCGTGGCGCAGTTTGGCTAGCGCGCTTGACTGGGGGTCAAGAGGTCGCAGGTTCAAGTCCTGTCGCCCCGATAGCCATCAGGCAGGCAAATTCCCTTATTTGCCTGCCTTTTTTCTTGCGCTTAAACCAGCGTATCAATGTGTGTCTCGGGGTGGTCGAGCCTTAATGATATCACAGCAATCTCAGACGGATGGGGAATTTTGAAAAAAGACGCATTGTGTCCAGAATTAAAAGACGAGATATAACACAAATTGTCGCCAAAATCGTTCCTGTTCTGCCCAAAAAAAGCATTGCAAACCAAATCCTGGTTGTTATAATGATAACCCTGTTGAAAATAGGGAAATTGAATGAGCCGCATGGGGCGGCTTGAAGTCTCTGAAAGGTTTTTTTACAGTATGTTGACAAAAGACAAAAAACAGCAAATTATTGAAGGTTACAAAACCGCAACCAATGATACCGGTTCGCCGGAAGTGCAAATTGCCATCCTGACGGGCCGGATTAATGAACTTACGGAACATCTTAAGGTTCACCCCAAAGATCATTCCTCTCGCAGAGGCCTTCTGAAGATGGTCGGTACCCGTACATCGCTGCTTAAGTATGTACGCAATAAGGATTTGGATCGGTATCGTCAGATCATTTCCAAACTCGGACTTCGCAAATAAGCACGCGGTCCGTCAATGGCGCTGTGGACGGCCGCTTCTATTGCGGCCCAAAACACGACGTTGTAGATATAAAATAAAAACCATACTTGAGAAGGTACCAGATATATGTTTAATGTGCATCGAGTACAAAAAGAAATCGGCGGCAAATTAATCACACTCGAGACCGGACGCATTGCGCGTCAGGCTCATGGGGCCGTGATTGCCTCATGTGGTCAGACTATGGTTCTGGCTACGGTTTGTGTTGCTGCTCCCCCAAAAGAAGAAATTGATTATTTTCCGCTGAGCGTCGATTATCGTGAAAAATACAGTGCAGCGGGCAAATTCCCCGGCGGTTTTATGAAGCGTGAGGGGCGTCCTTCCACAAAGGAAGTCCTGACCGCCCGGATGATTGACCGTCCGATTCGTCCTCTGTTTCCGGATGGTTATTTTAATGAAGTCCAGATCATGGCTCAGGTTATCAGTGCCGATACCGACAACGACCCCGATGTGCTGGCGATGATTGCTTCCAGTGCGGCGTTGTCTATCAGCAAGATTCCTTTCCTGGGGCCGCTGGGAGCGGTGCGTGTCAGCCGAATCCATGGTCAGTATGTGCTGTTCCCGACATACAAAGAAGTCGAGACCAGTGAAATGAACCTCATCCTGGGCGGCAAGCGTGATGCGATCAATATGATTGAAGTGGATGCCCAGCAGGTCTCTGAGGAGATTGTCGCCGAGGCAGTCAAGACGGGCCATGCGGCCATTTGCCAGGTTTGCGATCTGATTGATGAGCTGGTTCAGCGCTGTGGGGTTGCCAAAGAAGTTGAACTGTTTGAACTGGAACAGGCACTGATTGATGAAGTCCAGCAGGCCTGTTATGAACCGCTTTATAAGGCTTACCAAATTAAGGTCAAGGCGGAACGGAATAAAGCCATCAGCGATATTACCGAGCCATTGTTCGATAAATATTGTGTTGCTGCCGAAGGGACTGCTCCCCGATGCACCAACGTCCAGCTTCGGCGGATTCTGGAGATTGTCCAGAAAAAAGCTGTCCGCAGGTTGTTGATGGAAGGCCGCAGGCCTGACGGCCGAGGCTATGATGAAATTCGCCCGATTAGCTGCGAGGTGGGGGTGTTGCCCCGTTCGCATGGGTCGGCCCTGTTTACCCGCGGGGAAACCCAGGCTCTCGTATCCTGTACACTCGGTACCGGGCGAGATGAGCAGTTAGTCGATGGCCTCATGGAAGAATATGGCCAGAAGTTTATGCTGCATTACAGTTTTCCGCCGTTTTCGGTTGGGGAAGTCAAGCCCATACGCGGACCGGGACGCCGTGAAATCGGGCACGGGGCCCTGGCAGAAAAGGCTCTTGAGCAGGTTCGTCCTGCCGAAGAGAAATTCCCTTATACCATTAAAATCAATTCGGATATCACCGAATCCAATGGTTCCAGTTCGATGGCGTCGGTATGCGGCGGATGCCTGGCGATGATGGATGCGGGGGTGCCCATTACGATGCCGGTGGCGGGGATTTCCATCGGGCTGGTTACCGAAGGCAGCCGCTATGAGCTGCTGACCGATATTATCGGCGACGAGGACCATTTCGGAGATATGGACTTCAAGATTGCCGGAACCGAAAAAGGGATTACGGCGATTCAGCTGGACATCAAAGCCGAGGGCCTGCCGCATGATATCATGGTTGCTGCCATGGAAAAGGCCCGTCAGGCGCGTCTGAAAATCCTGGGGATTATGAAGCAGACCATCGACAAACCGCGCGAGCAGCTCAGCGTGTATGCCCCCAAGATTGTGACGATCAAGATTGATCCGGAATACATCGGCAAGGTGATTGGACCTTCCGGCAAGACCATCAAAGGCATCCAGGAGCAGACTGGCTCGCTGATTGAAATCGAAGAAGACGGCACAGTGGCCATCAGTTGTGTTGGCGGTAATGGTCACTTGGTGGCTCGCGATATGATCGAAGCGATGACAACACCGCCTCAGGTGGGTCGCATTTATCATAATTGCAAGGTCGTCTCAATCAAGGAATTCGGGGCGTTTGTGGAATTTGCTCCCGGCATCGAAGGACTTTGTCATATCAGTGAAATTTCGGATTCTTATGTCAAGACCGTCGATGCGGTCTGTAAAGTGGGCGATATGATTTCGGTCAAGCTGCTGGCCATTGACGACCAGGGACGTTTCAAACTGAGTCGCAAAGCCGCGTTGCTCGAGATGAATAAAGAGAAAAAGTAAAAACCAGCGTCCAATGCATCCGGCGGTGTCCAAACCGCCGCCGGGTGTGTCCCTTGAACTCATTGGGGTCTTGCCGGCAGCAGTGGCCAGACAGAGGTGATTGATGAAATGTAAGGGGTCGTGGCAGTCCTCTTACCATAACGTGCGAAACTGCAGCTGTGCGGTACGAGTGCAGTGTGGTACACACAAAGGTCGGATTGTGCTCTGCGCAAGGAGGTTGTATGCCAAAAGGGACTGTGAAATGGTTTGATTATCGAAAAGGGTTTGGTTTTGTTGTAAACGAACAGGGATTGGATGTGTTTGTCCATTTCAGCAATATTCAGTGTGAAGGGTTCCGGACACTCAGGCCCGGGCAAGTGGTTGAATATGCTGAATTAAAATCCTCCAAGGGATTGCAGGGCAAAGAAGTCCAGGTGGTTGGTCCTTCGAGTCCGGAGGATAATACCACGCATAAACATCAATAACAGCGGATGTCGTCTCGACGACGTCGAATACGATAGACCAGACAGCGTTATACGTCGTTATGGTATGTCGTTGGATATAGTGAATTGTTACTATCGGCCGGATCGTGGCAAAAATACAGGGTGGCTCTAAACATTGCGTTCCAGCGGCAAAGCGACGATTTTTGCTCCCCGGCAAGGAAGGCCAGATACGTTTGATTTGGATAATCAAGCGGCTTTTGCCTGACACTGTCAGGGACAACAAGAGTCCTTGGTCCGCCCAAATGAATGATTAGAGGAACCCTAAAGTAGTACCCTATGCGAAAAGATGCGGTTGTACTGATTGTCGAGGAGGATTCACATCATTCCGAAGCGATGGCCGAGGCCCTGACTAAGGCCGGCGTCAGGGTCGTTCGTTCGGATGCCGTTTCGCATGCCCTTGAAGTGGTTTCCCAGAAACGGGTTGATCTGATTATTTCCGATTTATTTGCCGGTCGAAATCCCGATGGGATCGAGCTTTTGGACACCATCCGCAGGGATTTTTCTTCCATTCCGGTCATCTTGACCGCCGACAGCCCCGACCTGGAAGCCTGCAAAGATGCCATCCGTCGTGGTGCGTGGGATTTTCTGGTCAAGCCAGTAGAGGCCAAACGTCTTGTCGCTCTGGCGGAGCGGATTATTCCCTCGGTTGCGGTTCCCAAGGGGGCGTCGCTGGATTATGTCTTTCCCGGCGTGATCAGCCGTTCTCCGGTGATGCAAAGTGTGTTTCGCGTTTTGCGTCGTGTCAGCAAAACGGATCTGAGCATTCTCATTGAAGGCGAATCCGGTACCGGCAAAGAATTGACCGCGCGGGCGATTCATGAAAATTCTCACCGAGCGGATAAGCAGTTTTTGCCAATCAACTGTGCCGGCCTGAGCGAAAGTCTTTTGGAAAGTGAGTTATTTGGTCACGTCAAAGGGGCTTTTACCGGGGCCTTGAACGACCGCAAGGGATTGTTTCAGCTGGCCGACAAAGGCACGCTGTTTCTCGATGAAATCGGTGATATGCCTTTGCCGATGCAGGCCAAGCTGCTCCGGGTACTGGAGGATGGATTAATTCTGCCGGTTGGCGGCACCAGTGCCGTCAAAGTGGATGTACGCATCATCAGTGCCACCAATCAGGACCTGGCACGAATGGTCGAAGAAAAAAAGTTCCGTCAGGACCTGTATTTTCGCATCAAAGGAGTCAGCGTAACCTTGCCGGCGTTGCGGAATCGTCCGCAGGATATTCCTGAATTGTTCGGCTATTTCCTGCGTCAGGCCTGTCAGGAAATTGGCAGTGATATTCATTTGATTACCGAGCCTGCAATGCGGGCGATTATGAGCTATTCATGGCCGGGCAATATCCGTCAATTACGCAATACGGTGCGAATGATGGTGGTCATGTGCGATCATGATACCCTGGATTTGCGGGACCTGCCGCCGGAAATCGCCCGGGTCAAAGAGCTGGCTGCTCCGACGGAGACAGCAGCAGGGACCCTGACGGCAGGATTGCCGGATATGGCCTCCGGCTGTTCTCTGGAAGACATGGAACGGGAGCATATTCGTCGGGTTCTGGAAATGACCGGCAATAACCGCACCGAAGCGGCGAAGATTCTCAAAATCGGCGAACGCACCCTCTATCGCAAGATTAAAGAATACAACTTGTAATGCATCCTGCCCTCTTACAGGATCGCCTCAAACAGTTTGAGCATCCCGGCGTGCACCTTTCCATTGGTACATAAAATCTCTTTGGGCAGTCCGTCGCGAGTACCTCGCATGTCGCTGACGGTGGCCCCTGCCCGTTCGGCAATGAATGCACCTGCAGAAATATCATAGGGGTTGAGATTGAATTCCCAGAAGCCGTCAAACCGGCCGCAGGCCACATAGCATAAATCCATGGCTGCCGATCCGCATCGGCGAACATCCCGAATTCGCGGCAGAATATAGCTCAGGCAACGCAAATTAATGCACGCGTCCGCCTGCCGCAGACAGGCAAATCCGGTCCCCATCATACATTCGCTCAATTCCTCTTGCCCTGACACGTGAATGGGCTGGTCATTGAGCAAGGCGGGTCCGTCCTGGACGGCTTCAAACAAGTCGTGCATGGCGGGCTGATAAACAGCTCCCAACACAGTGTTGCCGTGATACTCAAGACCGATCGAGACGGAGTAAAATGGCTGTCCATGCAGAAATGAGGTGGTCCCATCGATGGGATCAATCACCCAGCAGTATTCATTGCCGGCGGTTTGTCCGCTTTCTTCACCATAAATGGCATGTTCCGGAAACCGCTGCCGGATGTGCTTGACAATAAATTGTTCAACAGCAATATCCGCTTCGGTCACATCATCCCGCCGGGCCTTCCGGCTGACGTGCAGGGTCTTGAGGTTTTTCTGGTACTCCGCGGCGATCTGTCCGGCCTGGAGTATCATCTCATGCAAAAAACGCTGTGTGGTTTGCAAATCGATCATGGGTATTGTGCTGGCTTTCTTTAAATGTCCCGGTCCACGGCCTCGGCGATGCGTTTGAGCCGTTTCATTAAATTCTTCAGCGTTGCCGGAGTGATGGATTGTGCTCCGTCGGAGGCGGCGTGTTCCGGATCCAGATGACATTCAATCAGCAGTCCGTCTGCACCGGCTGCCACGGCTGCCAGACACATCGGCGGTACCAGGTGGGCGTGTCCCGTCCCGTGGGACGGATCCACCACCACCGGCAGGTGTGTCAGACTCTGCAATTCGGCCACGGCTGCCAGAGGCAGGGTGTTGCGGACATAATTTTCAAATGTCCGGATGCCGCGTTCACAGAGAATTACATTTTTGTTGCCTGCATTGATGATATATTCGGCTGCCAGCAGCAGCTCTTCCAGCGAAGCACTCATCCCGCGTTTAAGCAGAACCGGCCGACTGGTTTTGCCCACAGCCTCCAGCAAAGGATAATGCTGCATATTGCGGGCACCAATCTGCAGCACATCAGAAAATTGAGAGACCAGCAGGACCTGATCGACGGCAACCACTTCCGTTACCACAGCCAGGCCCGTGACTTCCCTGGCCTCTGCCAGAATCTCAAGTCCTTCTTTGCCCAGCCCCTGGAAACTGTACGGACTGGTGCGGGGCTTAAAGGCTCCGCCCCGGATACCGATGCAGCCGGCATCCTGGACGGCCTTGGCGGTCTCAATCAGCTGTTTACGATTTTCAACCGAACAGGGACCGGCGATAACCCCTACTTTTCTGCCGCCCACCGGAAATGCCTGTGGACCGATGGCGATCTGTGATTTTTCTTTCTTGACCTCAAGCGAGGCGATTTTATACGGCGCCAGAATCGGTACGATTTTTTCGACCATAGGGGCATTTTCGATAGCCCCTTTATCGATACCGCGTTTGTCGCCGATACAGGCAATGACGGTACGGTCGGTACCTTGAATCACGTGTTCCTTGAGGCCGTACTCGCGTACCAGCTTCACCACATGCTGAACCTGTTCCTTGCCGGAACCGGGTTTCATTACAATAATCATATTCTTGCCTTTTCCTAAGCTAACCATGCTATTATAGTAAACGCTTGATTATACCGGATATGTACGGTTTTTCCAGTGGAAGACTAACGTTGAGGACTTTTTTATGCGACTTTTGATTATTTCAGATATTCACGGTCAAATGGATAATGTAAGGAGGCTTACCTCTGTATTGAAGGGGATAGAATTGGTCCTGATTGCGGGGGACATCACGACTTTCGGCGGCGCAGCGCATGCCGCGGCCATCCTTGAGCCGCTGTTGTCCCAGTCGGTCCCTGTTTTGGCAGTTCCCGGAAATTGTGACACGGAAGGAGTGGATCAATATCTTGAATCCGAACAAATCAGCCTGCAGGGGCGCTCCATACAGGTGGGAGGATATCTTTTTGTTGGGGCAGGCGGCAGTCTTCCGTGCCCGGGCATGACACCCAATGAATGCAGGGACAGCCATTTCGAGACGATTCTCAGTAAGGCATTATATCGAAACGAAGCCAATTCCTCATTTTCAGTATCAAAAAAACTGATTCTGATGACTCACCAGCCGGCCTTTGGAACCGCCGTCGATACGGTCGCTGGACGCAGCACCGGTAGCCCTTCGATTCGCAGATTCATCGAAACCCATCAGCCGGTTTTGGCGGTTTCCGGACATATTCACGAGGCTTTTGGGACAGACCAAATTGGCTCGACAATCCTGGTTAATCCCGGCCCGTTAAAGCAGGGGCGATATGCGACGGTGGATATTAAGGCGGATTCGGTTGTACCGCAGCTGCATACTCTGGATTAGCAGAGTCGCTAATTGGAAGATTTTTTCCTTTAAGCGAGCCTGTTTGTCTGGTACAATACCCACATAGTGAGAAGATGACTTGTTGAATGGCAGGTTCGACTATGGAACAATCACAACAGGCAAATTCCGGCAATCCAGAAGGGACAGGTTCGGGTTATGTCCATCCTCAATATGGTGATTTGGGGGTTCCCAGTTCAGTCGATACACGTCATCATCTTTCGCAGGAAGACTCCTATTTCGAAGACCACCCCTATATGCTCCACCTGTCGGTAACGGGGCGATGTAATGCCCGCTGTATCGGCTGTATCAGTTCATCCGTCTCATTTAACGAACACCCCTCCGAATTGCAATCCGGAGATTTTGATGTTCAGCCGCAACGGGACAGCAATGCGATCCGTCAGCTTCTGGCCGACCGAAAAGAAGACTATGCGGTGATTTGTCTGTATGGCGGTGAGCCGCTTCTGGAATGTGAAAAAATCCAGCAAACGATTGATTTGCTTTCGAGCAATCCGCCGCTGCCATTGCGGTATATGCTTTATACCAATGGTCAGCTTCTGGATGATTCCATTCGCCAGTATCCGCAATTATTCAGCAGGTTGTGGCTGGTTTCCGTTTCGATTGATGGCCAAAGCCAACAGCATAACGCCAATCGTCCCGGCACGGATTTGAACCGGATTCATCGCGGATTGCGAAATCTGTCACAATATCCAACGGCGTCGGTGCTGATGTGGTCCACGCTGCGTGAAGGCCAGTCATTAACCGATTGCTTTGAGGAATTTTTGTATCTTTATGAACACGGCCTGGCTGACCACTGGTTTTTTCACTGGATAGGAACCGAAAAACCGTTCCAGGACTTCAACCGGTATTTGCAGGAGTATGAAGCTCAGCTTCGTCAAGTGATGCATATCTACCTGGAATTTCTAAGCCTTGGGCGAATCCTGTCGATTGTACACATCTCTGAATTGGTGTTGTATCTGCTGTCCGGCAAGCTCCGCGGTTCGACGGCCTGCGGTGTGGAATTGGGGAAAAAATACGATATGGCCGGCGGCAAAATTATGGCGTGTGCGGATTTAGGCCCCCAATGGGTCTTTGGCCTGGTGGGGCCAGACGGCAATCCGGAAATACAGCCCAAAGAATTATCCCAGTTGATTGCCTACAAAAATGACCTGGGCTGCGGTTCGTGCGGGGTCCATCCCTATTGCGGCGGACGCTGTCCGGTAGAGGGGTTGATAGCATCCAGACAGCGTTTGTCCGAATATTGCCAGCTTATGCGATTGCATGTCGCTGTGGTCAAAGAATACCTGCCCCATATTCAGCGAGCCATGAAACTCCAGAATATCGATTTGCAGCGGCTTTATGACCATTCGGCGTTTTATGCCCAATTTACCGATGTTACCCCGTAAATTTAGGGCATATTCTCCCATTTTGGTTATTTTTCATACTTGACGCTCCCGCAGAATGCCGCTATATTATCACTTTCTTGAGGTTACAAAGCTGTTTTCCTGCAGCCATTGAAAGAGGATGAAGATCTTTGGGGAATGGTGTAATGGTAGCACGGATGGCTCTGGACCATCTAGTTGGGGTTCGAGTCCCTATTCCCCAGAATTTTGCCTCCCGATCCAGACGGGAGGCTTTTTTTGTGCGCATCTTGTGTTATACTATCCTGTCTTTGTGGGGTCGGGAAAACCCGACTGATTTTGAAGAAAATGGAAAGTCAAGGACGTCTTTTTCCGATATTAAAGACAGGACATTCTGTCCGGAATGCATGGTCTCTACAGGCCCTCGTCCGAGAAAAACGTAAATAAGCAAATAGAAAAGCCAAAAAGGAGTCTGGATGATTTATCAGCCCTCAAACAAGTTCGAGCACGACAGCAAACTGCTGATACCCGATGCTCGCCTTCAGGTTCAGTATCAGCGAACCCGTGAAATGACACTCGATGACCTCCTGCTGGAGAACCGAATTGTGTTCCTGATAGGTGAGATATCCTATCGTCTTGCTGCTGAAGTGATTATGAAGCTTCTGTATCTGGATAATCTCAAACGCGGTGTTGAAATCAGTCTGTATATCAATTCTCCCGGCGGTGCGGTGGATGATACGATGGCGATTTACGACACCATGCGTTTTATTGGCTCGCCGGTAGCAACCTATTGCATCGGTCGTGCTCAATCCGGCGGTGCGGTGATTCTGGCGGCCGGAACCAAAGGGCGGCGTCATGCTTTGCCTCATGCCAAGATTATGCTGCATCAGCCGTGGGGGGGAGTTACTGGCCAGGCCGAAGACATCCGCATTCAGGCTGAGGAAATCATCAAGTCCAAAAAAATGATCAATGAAGTGCTTGCCAAACATACCGGCCTGACCCAGGAAAAACTGGCCGAAGAGACCGAACGCGATAAATACATGTCCGCCGAAGAAGCCAAGGCCTGGGGGCTGATTGATGATGTACTGGGCGAGCAGGACCAAACCAAAGAAGACAAGAAATAACCGCCGAACACCGGCTTGACATAACGAGGCGACTATGACCTTTTCCAATAATTTGGTACCGATTGTAATCGAAAAGACCGGCCGCGGTGAGCGGGCGTATGATATCTATTCACGGCTGCTTAAAGACCGTATCGTGTTTCTCGGCAGCCAGGTCGATGATGATTCGGCCAATCTGATTATCGCGCAGATGCTGTTTCTGAGCAACGAAGACAGCAATTCGGATATTCACTTCTATATCAATTCCCCCGGCGGTTCAATTACTGCCGGCCTTGCGATTTATGATACGATGCGTTTTCTTCGCTGTCCGGTGGCGACGTACTGTGTCGGACAGGCTGCCAGTATGGGCGCGGTATTGTTTGCCGGCGGTGAAAAGGGCAAGCGGTATATCCTGCCCAACAGCCGGGTTCTGCTGCATCAGCCTCTGCTGCATGGCGAAATGGTGGCTCCGGCAACGGACCTCGAGATCGAAGCCAAAGAAATCCTGCGGCTTCGCAGCCGGCTGTATCAGATTCTGGCTGAGCATACCGGCAAGAACGTGGCACAGATTCAGAAAGACTGCGATCGCAACCTCTGGCTGGAAGCGGAAGAATCGGTCCAGTATGGTCTGGCGGATGCGATTTTGCGTAAAGAGCCTGAGATTAAGCACAGTGCGATTGAAGAATAATCAAGCGATTTGCATGCAGGCGGGACTATGATCAAAGCGTGTTGGGCTGCAGCGGTGATGGGGCTGGTTCTGAGCGGATGTTCGAGTTCCGACCCGAACGACTCGCTCTGGAGTCAGATCAAAAGCCTCGGTGGCGAAAGGGACACGCTGACGACCCGTGTCGAAACGCTTGACCAGGAAAATCAGCAGCTCCGTCAACAGATTCAGACGCTGCAGGCCGTCGATGCACAACAGCGTGCGGCAGTTCTGGATACGCTGGCCAAAATTGAAATCGGTAAACGTTCAGGTCTTTATGATAAAGACAATAATGGTTCCAAAGAGACGCTGGTGATTTATCTGGAGCCGATTGACTCTGCGCAGGATCGCATCAAGGCTCCCGGACGTGTGGAGGTGGAGTTGTGGAATCTGGATGCTTCCAATCCGCAGGCAGCGTTGCTCAAACAATGGATGGTCGAGCCGGAGCAGTTAAAAACCCTCTGGGCCGGGACATTGATGAGCAGTTTCTATCGTCTCAGTTTCCCTGTGGATGGCATCATCAAGGGGAATGAAAAAGGCTTGACCGTCAATGTGCGTTTTACCGATTACATTGCCGGCAAAGTCCTGTCCGCCCAGCAGCCGATTGTGCAATAACCCATTAAATGAGTATTCAACTCCAAACCAGGCTGCCGTTTGGGCTGTCTGGTTTGGGTTCTGCCCCATAGGACGGATGATTCCGCGGCGGCCACAGGCCGTGGTATGCCGCGAGTATTCCCCGGGTCCAGTCGCCCCGCATAGCCGCGTTGATAGTCCGTTGCTGGAAGCTGGCCGCGACGAAACCAAAGCACGAATGATGATCCTCCCCCAAAGCCAGCCTGGTTGTGTTGCCAGGACACGCTCAACCAGAATAATCATTTTCTTTCTGTGGCTATACAGGCTATAAATTATCCATAAATTTGATGCGGAATCATTTTCAAATTTTGCCGTTTCGAATTCAAAGTGGGGGTTGTTTTTTGTCGATACAAAGAGTGGATTTTCAATACAAGTAAGGTCAGGACAGATTGTCAGGTATAGTGTGTGGTTTTCAATACGAATACCTTAACCGCACTGAAAGTTGCAGAATGCAGGAAAAGTCCGATTTTATGGGAATGAACAAGATTGGTATGATGGGGTATAATATTGAGGCCGTTCAATGGGGGGACAAAGCAGAATTTGACAGCTCTACCCAAATGGCCTACAATAGAGATTAGGCGATTAGAAAGTGGATAAAAGAGAGCGGAAATAGCAGTCGAAATGGAATAATTGCGGTAAAAGACGGCATATAAATGCCTGAATCTTACCGCCGGGCAACCGGGCAATCATAAGGAAATATCTATGTTCGAACGTTTTACAGACCGTGCAAGAAAAGTGATGGCGCTGGCCAATCAGGAGGCTCAGCGTTTTAACCACGAATACATCGGCACCGAGCACATCCTTCTGGGCCTGGTTAAAGAAGGCAGTGGTGTCGGTGCACAGGTGTTAAAGAATCTGGATGTCGATATCAAGAAACTGCGTCTGGAAATCGAAAAGCTGGTCAAGAGCGGCCCGGATATGGTGACCATGGGCAAGCTGCCCCAAACCCCCCGTGCCAAGAAGGTGATTGAATACGCCATCGAGGAAGCCCGTTCGCTCAATCACAATTATGTGGGTACCGAGCATATTCTGCTGGGTCTTCTGCGGGAAACCGAAGGCATCGCCGCCCAGGTCATTATGAGTCTGGGATTGAAACTGGAAGATGTCCGTCAGGAGGTGTTGAACCTGTTGGGGGCCGGCGTGGAAGACAATGCGGGGACCTATCCTCCCATGGGGATGAAGATGAATCCTCCGGCCAATGGCGGAACGACGGCCGGTGTCAAGCCCAAGAGCAAGACTCCTGCTCTGGACAGTTTTGGTCGTGATTTAACCGAGCTTGCTGCCAAGGGTGAACTGGATCCGGTTATTGGTCGGTCCAACGAGATTGAACGTCTGATTCAGATTTTGTGCCGTCGAACCAAAAACAATCCGGTGCTGCTGGGTGAAGCTGGGGTTGGCAAGACCGCGATTGTCGAAGGCCTGGCTCAAAAAATCGATCAACATCAGGTTCCTGAAATACTTAAAGACAAGCGAATCGTGGTGCTGGACCTGGCGATGATGGTGGCTGGGACCAAGTATCGCGGTCAGTTTGAAGAACGCATCAAGGCGGTGATTAATGAAGTCCGTCGTGCAGCGAATGTGATTCTGTTTGTCGACGAACTGCATACGCTGGTTGGTGCCGGCGGGGCGGAGGGTGCCATTGATGCCTCCAATGTGCTCAAGCCCGCTCTGGCCCGCGGTGAGGTGCAGTGCATCGGTGCGACTACTTTTGACGAGTATCGCAAGTATATCGAAAAGGATGCCGCACTGGAACGCCGGTTCCAGACCATTATTGTGGAACCGCCCAGCAAAGATGAAGCGGTGCAGATTCTCAAGGGGCTGCGTGACCGCTATGAAAAGCATCACCGTGTCAAATTTACCGATGAAGCCCTGTTCCAGGCGGTGGAGCTGTCCAGCCGTTATATCTCGGGCCGCTGCCTGCCGGATAAAGCCATTGATGTAATCGACGAAGCGGGAGCCCGCGTGCGTCTGAAAAATATGACGCCGCCGCCGGACCTGGCGGAGTACGAGGCCCGCATCGAAAAACTGCAGCTTGAAAAAGATGAAGCCGTTCGCAATGCTGATTATGAACGAGCGGCAGCACTGCGTGACGATATTCAGCGGATTCTCGACGAAAAGGCCGAAATTCAGCGGCAATGGCAGGAAAAGAACGATGAAGTCATCGGCGAAGTTGATATCGAAGTGGTTGCTGAAGTCGTCAGCAAAATGACCGGTGTGCCGCTGACCCGTCTGGAAAAAGAAGAAGCTCAGAAACTGCTGGAGCTGGAAGCGGAATTGCACAAGAAAGTGGTCTCACAGGACGAGGCTATCAATGCCATCGCCAAGGCGGTTCGTCGCAGCCGCAGCGGCCTGAAAGACCCCAATCGGCCGATGGGCAGCTTTATCTTCATCGGTCCCAGCGGCGTCGGCAAGACCCTGCTGGCCCGAGCCCTCGCTGAATTTATGTTTGGCGATGCCGATGCGATGATCCAGATCGACATGAGCGAATACATGGAAAAGCACAACGTCAGCCGTCTGATTGGTGCTCCTCCCGGATACGTCGGTTACGAAGAAGGCGGCCAGCTTACCGAACGCATTCGCCGCAGGCCCTATGCGGTGCTGCTGCTGGATGAAATCGAAAAGGCGCATTCGGATGTCTATAATATGCTGCTGCAGATTATGGAAGAAGGCCGCCTGACCGACTCCTTCGGCCGCCATGTGGATTTTAAAAACGTCATCCTGATTATGACCAGCAATATTGGCGCCGACCTGATTAAAAATCAATCCGGCTTCGGTTTCGGCAAACGGACTGAGCAGGCGAATTACGAAAAGATGAAGGAAATGCTGGACAAGGAAATCGAGCGGCATTTCCGTCCCGAATTCCTCAACCGTCTGGATGGCCAGATTGTCTTCCGTCCGCTGACCCGCAATGACCTGCAGACCATTGTGGATTACGAACTGAACAAGGTCTTCAAGCGGCTGCTGGAACATGGTCTGCATCTGGAACTGGATCCTGGTGCCAAGGAATTTCTCATCGACAAGGGGTATAATCCTGAATTCGGCGCACGTCCGCTGCGACGGGCAATCGAACGCTATATTGAAGACCCGCTGTCTGAAGACCTGCTGCGCGGCAAATTCAAAGGCAAGAAGCTCATTCGCATCAGTGTTCAGGACGAAGATCACCTGAAATTTGAAGGGATAGAAACCGATCAGAAAATGGATGATTCCACGGTGGTTGTAAATACGGCCAATCCCGAGTCGTAATCCCGCTGGAATAAGCATCGACACGCAGGCGGCGTTACTCGATTAACACTGCCGCAAACAAGGTGGTAGGATGATTCAGGAGTTTATTCACCGGGACACATTTGCCCGGCATTGTGGGATCGAGTTAATTGAGGTTGGCCAGGGATTTGCCAAAACCAAAGTGACGCTGGCGAACTGGCATCTCAATGGGTTAAATATGCCTCACGGGGGGATTATCTTTACGCTGGCTGATGTGGCCTTTGCTGCCGCGGCCAATTATCGAGGGATTCCGACGGTTGCCTTAAATGTTAATATATCGTATCTGAAAAGTACAGAGTCAAAGACCCTGTATGCTGAGGTTCGGGAAGTCAATGAAGAGGGGCGGGTTGGCTCCTATCAAGCCAAAATCACCGACCAGACTGGGCAAATCATTGCGATTTTTGAGGGACTTGGGTACAGAAAGTCGATAAAATAATAATGTTCAGCAATAGGCCTCCTTTTTCGGGCGTCTGGCATTCTGAAAAGTCAATAACAGCCAAAGAGGGCTTTATTGGTGTCAACAAAAGGAAAATTCAAGACAGGAAAACATGGAGAATCAAGTATGAAAAAGATGCTTTTGGGATTAACCGGCGTAGTTATTTTGACCTTATCACTGGCAGCCTGGGCGGCCGAGGAACAAACCACTCAAACCCAAGACCAGACAACGACCCAGCAGGCTCGGCCTCGTACCAATCCAAATCGTCCAATCATCACCAATATGGACCCCGAGCAACAGCGTGCCCGCCAGGAAATCCGTGGTCGTGGTCCCTGGCAGGATCCGGCCTCACGCGGTCAGGCTGCCGGCACTGCTCAGGAACTGTATCAGAATGCCCAGCAGCGTCGTCAGCAGCAGCATGACGAAGCCATCAAGGAACTGGAAGAGCTTAAAAAGCTGGCTGAAAGTGAAAATGCCACAAAGACTGCAGCCGCGATTCAGAAAATGATTGACAAGCAAAATGAAGAATACAAAAAGCAGACCGAAGAATCAGAACGGCGCCGTGCCCAATTCACCGAATTGATGAGACAGCGTCAGCAGCAAGCTCAGGACCAGAGTCAGGGACAAGGTCAGGGTCAGAATCGACCGGCTCGTACAAGACAAGGTGCTCAGGATACCACCACATCGCCTGCCGCTGAAAACACCCCCAAAACCGATACCGCTGCAAAGACTGAAACCACCACGAATTAGCCTGGCATCGCCACCACGTGATTTTGCGGATTTTCAATGCCCGCTGGCTCTGTGCCTGCGGGCTTTTTTGTTTTCTATTGCTCATCCAACCGACAATCTCAGCCTGAATTAGTCTATATTGATAAATGGCAGATGGATATGGCTGCACGCCGGAGTCTGTAATTGACTTTAGGCCGGAAAAGGTCTATGATTGCCTCGATACAAAGCAACGTTAACTTATGGAGACATTATGGCAGATAAAGGTTTTTCCCATCTGCATTTACATACACAATACTCGCTTTTGGACGGGGCGATTTCATTCGACCGGCTGTTCAAACGCTGCCAGCAGCTCGGGATGGATTCGGTGGCGATGACCGACCACGGCAATATGTTCGGAGCTGTTGAGTTTTATACCGCGGCCCAAAAAACAGGTGTCAAACCGATTTTGGGAATCGAGGCCTATATTGCACCCGACTCACGTTTTGAAAAACAAAAAGGGGGTGGTGTCAAGGAAAATGCCTATCACCTGTTGCTGCTGGCCGAAAATAACACCGGCTACAAAAACCTGATGAAATTAAGCAGTATCGGATATACTGAAGGTTTTTATTACCGTCCGCGTATCGACAAGGAAGTGCTTGCCCAGTTTAACGAAGGCTTGATTTGTACCTCAGCCTGTATTGCCGGCGAAGTGCCGGTGCAGCTGCTTCAGGGCGGCGAAGAAGCGGCCCGAAGGGCGATTGAACAATATCTCACCATTTTCGGGCCCGAACGATTTTTTGTCGAGATCCAGGAACATGAATCCAATGAACATCCGCAATTGGGACAAATGCTGGCAGACCTTGCCCAGCGGATGGGTGTCGGCGTGGTTGCAACCAATGACGTGCATTTTCTGGAAGCCGAGGATTACAAGGCTCACAATGTCCTGTGCTGTATCAGTACTGGCAAGAAAGTCAATGACCCCGATCGGATGGTGTATCCGCCGGATGTGTATCTGAAAAGTCCCGACGAAATGCGGCAGCTGTTCCCGTATGCGCCTCATGCCTGTGATATGACACTGGAGATTGCCAAACGGTGCAATGTGGAGCTGGATTTGAAAACCCGCCACGCGCCCAAATATACCCCCGCCGATGGCAGCACACCGGAGGACTATCTATCCCGGCTGGTTTACGAAGGTGCCAAGCGACAGTATGGTACCATCACCCCCGAAATCCGGGAACGCATCGAACGCGAACTGGAGGTCATTTCGGGCAAAGGTTTTGCCAGTTATTTCCTGATTGTCTGGGATTTCTGCAATTATGCCCGTGCCAACAATATCCCTGTGGGGGCCAGGGGAAGTGCCGTGGGTACGGTGGTCGGGTATTGTCTGGGTATTTGCGATGTGGATCCGATTCGCTACGATTTGCTGTTTGAGCGATTTATGGACCCGCAGCGAACCGAGATGCCTGATATTGATATTGACATTTGTCAGGATGGACGCGGCCGAGTGCTGGAGTACGTCCGCGGCAAATATGGTCATATTGCACAGATCATCACTTTCGGAACGATGAAGGCCCGTGCGGCGATTCGCGATGTCTGCCGGGTGATGGATGTACCGTTGTCGGAGGCGGACAAACTGGCCAAGCTGGTGCCGATGGAATTGAAGATGACCCTTGACAAGGCGCTGGAAGTTGAGCCGGATTTGAAAAAGGCCTACGATGAGAATCCGCATTATCGGGAAGTGATCGACGTGGCCAGGAAGCTGGAAGGGCTTTGCCGGCATGCTTCGGTTCATGCCTGTGGCGTGGTGATTGCCGATGCCCCGCTGACCAATTTTCTGCCGCTGTACAAGCAGGGCGATTCGGATGATTTGATTACGCAGTTTGAAGGTCCCATGGTCGAAAAAGTCGGCTTGCTGAAGATGGACTTTCTGGGGCTGCGGACGCTAAGCATCATCCAGCGGGCGATTGACTTGATCCAACAGATTCACCACCAGAAAATTGATATCGAAAAAATTGACATCACAGATCAGAAGGTCTATCAGGAGGTCTTTGCCAAAGGCAAGACCAAAGGGGTGTTCCAGTTTGAATCCGGCGGTATGCAGGACATGCTGATCAAGCTCAAGCCCGACCGGCTGGAAGATCTGATCGCAGCCAATGCATTGTATCGTCCCGGCCCGATGGCCCTGATTCCTGATTATATTGACCGCAAACACGGCGGCAAATGGACCGTTCCGCATCCGATTATGCGGGAGGTGCTCGAAGAAACCTTCGGCATTATGGTCTATCAGGAACAGGTCATGCGGATCTGCAACCGGCTGGGGGATATCCCGCTGCGTGAGGCGTATGGGCTGATTAAGGCGATCGGCAAAAAGATGCTGGATAAAATAGCCTCGGCCAAGAAAGTATTTGTCGAAGGCTGCGTCAAAAAGGGTCTGACCGAAGCGGTCGCCGAAGAAATCTTTGAATTGATTGAGCGATTTGCCGGTTATGGTTTTAATAAAAGTCACGCAACCCGCTATTCCTTTGTGGCCTATCAGACCGCCTGGCTGAAGACCTATTACCCGGTGGAGTTTATGGCGGCACTGCTGACCTATGAAATGGGCGACACCGACAAAATTGTGGAGTATATTGGTGAATGCCGGAGCATGGGGATCGAAGTCCTGCCGCCGGACATCAATGAAAGTTTTGTGGATTTTACCGTGGTGTATAATAAGGAACATGGTGCCGCCTCCGGCAGTGTGATCCGATTCGGACTGGCTGCCGTTAAAGGGGTGGGGGCCAGGGCGGTTGAACAAATCATCGCGGCCCGCCAGAAAGCAGGGCGGTTTAAGAGTCTGTTCCATTTCTGTGAAAATGTGGATTTACGGGCCGTGAACAAACAGGTGATGGAAGCCCTCATCAAAGCCGGGGCGTTTGACAATCTCGGGGGCAGCCGCGCTCAGATGATGGCCGCTCTCGAAAAAGCCATGCAGGCGGGGGCCTCGATGCAGGTCGATACGCATCGCGGACAGATGAATTTTTTTGGTGCCGGCGGCTTTGGCGATGACAAATCCGATGTCCAGACCCTGCCCGATGTGCCGCCATGGCCCGAAACACAGATGCTGGTGTATGAAAAGGAAGTCCTGGGCTTTTATGTAACCAGCAACCCGCTGAGCAAATACGCCGAGCAGATCGATGCCTATTCGACCTGCAACACCGCCCGCCTGTCTGGGATGAAAGAAGGTGCCGAGGTAGTTATCGGCGGCATGATCAGCAAGGTGCGGACGATGCTGACCCGCAATGGCAAGACCGCCGGACAGAAAATGGCCGTGCTGGAACTGGAAGACCTGCAGGGCAAGTGTGAAGTGGTGCTGTTTCCCAAGGCCTACGAACAATTCGGAGCCATGGTCGAGGTGGACAAGGTCGTTTTCGTTCGCGGCAAGGTGGATACCCGCCGCGAAAACCCCAATATTCTGGCCGATGAACTGATTGGCCTGGACGAAGTGGTCGATAAACTGGCTGCCCAGGTCTGGATCAACCTGTTCAGCCACGAAATCAGCGAGGAAAAAATCAATCGCATCAAGAGCCTGTGCAGCTCCTATCGCGGCAAAAGCCCGCTGTATGTCCGGGTTCAGACCGGCGGTTTTCAGATTGTCGCCATGGCTGACCGGAGCCTGTCGGTCCGGCCGGATGCGGATTTTTATCATAAGCTCGAATCGGTCGTCGGTGCCGGCAAAGTGCGGCTCCGGTCAAATTAATTTGAGACTGGAAAACTTACCCTATATAGCTGCGGTGATAATCTGCTGCTGGAAGCTGGCGGCTGAAAGCTCTTTGGTCGCGACAAACTGGGAAATGATAAATAGGATCAGTATAAATCATGAACATTATGGATATTGTTAAATCCCGCTGGCCGGAACTGCTGATGATACTGGGGTTTCATGCCTGCGCCTTGTTTCTGTTCGGGGATATCGATCTGCCGCAGACGCCGGACGAACAGCAGCAGTTTTCTGGCAGGCAGTTCCTGCTGGGTATGGGAATTGCTGCGATGGCGATTATCAGCCAGATGATGCTTTGGGGCTTTTTGCGTACCGTAGCGGTCAGCCAGGCCCAGCCGATTCCTCCCGGACAATTGCTGGTCGCGGGACGGTGGTATTTCTGGAAACTGTTTGCCTTTCAGATTATTTTAATGCTGCTGCTGATCCTGGCTGCCTCCCTGCTGCAGGTGGTGCTGACGTTGTCCTTATATGGCAGTGCGGCTGTGAATCACAGTCCGGTATGGGTTCAAATCGTCAGCCTGTTGACCGCCTGGGTGATATTTTTGAAGCCTTTTTATTTTGTTCCCGCTGTTGTTCTGGCCAAGGATATCAGCCCGCTGGAATCACTCCGGGCTATCCGGCTGCTGAATCTATGGGAAATGAAACCCTTTCTTTCGATGGTGGTCATTTTCTTTGGGGCCGTGGGGGGTGTGGAATCGCTGTCGGGTCTTGTGAATCGGGGCGATTTGCTGTATTATCCTCTGCTGGCGCTGCAATCGATTGTGATGTCGGTGGGGGTCATTGCGGTCTTTTTATCGGCAATGCTGGAAGTCTTGGGGCGGATTCCCAAACCCTCCCGGCAGCAAACGGAAGGCGAAAACGATGAGTCTTGATTTTCACGGGAAATTTATCGTGCTGGACGGCCCCGACGGCTGCGGCAAGACCACCCAGCAGAAACTGCTGTCGGAGTGGATTCAGGGTTGCGGTGCCGAGGTGGTCTGTTTCCGCGACCCCGGCACGACGGCCATCGGCGAGCAGATTCGCACGATTCTGCTGGACCCCGCTCACACGGCGATGGGGGATAATGTTGAAGTCCTGCTGTATATGGCGGCCCGCGCTCAGCTGTGGAAAGAATGCATTGCTCCGGCCCTGAAAGCCGGTACGTGTGTCCTGATGGACCGCTGGCTGTCCAGTACCTGTGCCTATCAGGGGCGTGCCGGCGGTTTCGGTGTCGAAAAGGTCGTTCGTATCGCTGAAGAATCGCTGGAGCGGGTCTGGCCGGATGCGACAATCATTCTCGATGTCGATATCCAGACTGCCGCGGCCCGGATGAATCGTCCGCTGGACCGCATGGAACAAAAAGGAAGCGGCTACCACCAGCGCGTCCGTGAGGGCTTTCTTGAATTATGTAACCATTACAGCGGCATTTTCAAAGTGGATGCAACACGCTCCGCGGTGGACGTACAAAACCATATTCGTGTCATCCTTGAAGGCTGTTTCGGTGGGCGGGTGGAATGACAACACAAGCCGTTTCATTACAATCCATTTTTTGTCAGGATAAGGCTATCGGTCAGCTTCAGCATGCCTTTGCTGCCGGGAAAATGGCTCATGCCTATATTTTTGCCGGTTCCGATGGGGTTGGCCGGGCCACTACGGCCAAAGCCTGGGCCAAAATGCTCCTGTGCCGCAATCGTGTACACAGGCAAACGCCAGCGGGTTCATTTTACGACAGTTGCGGAGTCTGTTCTTCCTGCCGCCTGTTCGAAGGCCAGGGGCACCCCGACTATGTCTCGATTTACAAGGAATTGCTCTCCTTCACCCGGGATGGCAAAAATCGCAAGCCCCCGCTGGATATGCCGATAGACGTCATCCGCGAATTTCTGATCGAAAAAGTGGCTTCTAGACCGCAGGAATCGGACTATGTTGTTTATGTGATACACGAGGCCGAGAAACTCAACATCCCCGGCCAGAACGCCCTGCTTAAGACCCTCGAAGAGCCGCCGTCGTTTTGTGTGATTATCCTGCTGTGCTCCAAAGTCGAAGCATTGCTGCCGACAATCCATTCCCGCTGCCAGATTGTCCGTTTCGGTGCCGTGGACCGGGAACATATCATGGCTGCTCTCAAACAGCATGGGATTGCTTCCGCAGCCGCCGGCTACTGGGCGGGATTCAGTGATGGCTCGCTGGGGCAGGCTCTGACCTGGGCCCAGCTCGAATGTGATGGCAAAAGTGTGTACGACATCAAAAAAGACCTTGTCGTGCGGCTGGGTGAGTTTCGCCTGGCTGATACCATTGAGCTGGCCGAGTGGCTGTCCCAGGCGGCCAAGGCAGTCAGCGGGGCCCTGAGCAAAACAGCAGGCCAGGTCAGCTCCACCGACATCAACCGCCGCGGCCAGAAATTGGTTATCCAGATGGTTCAATGGGCGGTCTATGACGCGATGCGCCTTTTGCTGGGCCTGTCAGAGGGGCTGGTCAATTGCGATCAGGCCGATTCCATCCAAAGTCTGGCTGGCCGGCTCGATTATGACCGGGCCGCAAAAGTGGTTCTGCAATGCCAACAAAAGATACAATGGATCGACAGTAGTGTAAATGAGAAACTGATTTTTGAAGGGTTATTGTTAAATCTGGCCGGAGTGGATATACTATCGACCTCTGTGTCTTGATTAAAGTCAAATAGGACTCGACAAAGACGACTAACGCGATAAAATATAGCGAGAATGGAAATGACGCAACCAGACAACTCAGCCAAGCAGAAAACGCCGCCGTCTCGAAAGCTTATGCTGGTTCGATTCGGCAAGATGGGAACGCTGGGCTGGTGTGAACATAACGAAACAAACATCCCTCGTACCCGCCCCTACGTGGTCATCAAGACCAGCCGGGGGCTGGAGCTGGGACAGCTTGTGGGTGTGGGCAATTATCGTTCGGGCCAGTTCAAAAGCACCCCCGAACAGGTCGAAGCGTATTTCGGCCCCACCGAGACCGGCCAGCCGGTCATCACCGAAACCGCAACCTTTGTGCGTTTTGCTACCCCGGAAGACCTGCGTGAACAGCAGCATCTGGAAATTTCCGCTGCTCAGGAAGCCAAAACCTGCGAAAAGCTGGCTGCCGAACTGAATCTGCCGATGAAGATTATCGAGGCCGAACATTTGTTTGGCGGTGAACGCGTGATTATTTATTTCACCAGCGAAGGACGGGTGGATTTCCGTGAATTGGTCAAACGCATGGCCCGCGAATATCAGACCCGTATCGAATTGCGGCAAATCGGTTCCCGTGATGAAGCCAAACTGGTCGGCGATTACGAAACCTGCGGGCAGGAGTGCTGTTGCAAGCGTTTCCTGAAAATCCTGGCTCCGGTGAATATGCGGATGGCCAAGCTGCAGAAAGCGACGCTGGACCCATCCAAAATCAGCGGCCACTGCGGACGCCTGAAATGCTGTCTCCGATATGAAGATGCGACGTATCTGGAACTCCGCGAACGGCTGCCCAAAAAAGGGGAGACTGTGACCACCGCCCAGGGGGTCGGGCGTGTTGTGGATGTGCAGATTCTGACTCAGCTTGTCGTTGTACAGTATGAAAACGGCGACCGACAGGCCTGGCCCGTCGATGAAATTAATGCCCTCAACAAGCTCGCTCCTGCCGAGGAAGTGCAAAAAGAAATCGCCAGCCAGCCCCAGCCTGAAAACTCCGACAAGGAAATCACTGCCGTCGATGAGGCCGCCATGGAAATGGAAGATCTGAGCCGTCAGATGCGCCGCGAAGAACAACGCTCGCGCGGCAGTCAACAGCGTCCCCGTCGGGACTCACAGCCCCAGCCGCGTTCCCAGCAGCAGGCCCAGCAGGACCGTGGCGGAAAATCCGACCGTTCCAACGGCGGCAAAAACCGCAATAAAAAATTTAAAAAGCGTTTTCAAAGCAACAATGGTAATAACAATCCCGGCAATCGTAATGACGGCGGGGCGACGCCTGACCAGAATCAGCAGCCCCATCGCCCTCAGCAGCCGGAAGGTGGAAATTCATGACGCGAAAAATACTGGTAACCTCGGCATTGCCGTATGCGAACGGCCCGATTCATCTGGGTCATCTGGTCGAATATATTCAGACGGATATCTGGGTGCGTTTTCAGAAATTGTGCGGCAATACCTGCTATTATTTCTGTGCGGATGATACCCATGGCACCCCGATTATGATTCGGGCCAAAAATGAAGGCATCCGCCCCGAAGACCTCATCGCCCGGATGCACGGCGAACATCTGCGGGATTTCACGGCCTTTCATATTGGCTTTGATAATTATTATACGACTCATTCACCCGAAAATCGCCAGTTGAGCTGCCTGATTTATGAACGTGCCAAAGCCGCAGGGTCGATTGTGGAAAAGAGTATCCAGCAGGCCTATGATGACCACGAAAAGATGTGGCTGCCCGACCGGTTTATCAAGGGCACCTGCCCGCGATGCAAGGCCGAGAATCAATACGGGGATTCGTGCGATGTCTGCGGGGCGCATTATCAGGCCTCGGAATTGATCAATCCCGTCAGTGCTGTCAGCGGCAAGCCCCCCGTGCTCAAGGAAAGCACGCATTATTTCTTCCGCCTGACCGATTACGCCGACCGGCTGCGGCAATTGTTTGCCGCCGGCTACGTACAGGATTCAGTCCAGAACAAGCTGGAAGAGTGGTTTGCTGCCGGCCTGAAGGACTGGGATATTTCCCGCGACGGCCCGTATTTCGGATTTGAAATCCCCGGCCACAAGGATAAATTTTTCTACGTTTGGCTGGATGCCCCGATTGGCTATATGGCCTCCTGCAAGAATTACTGCCAGCGCAACGGCCTGGATTTCGAGCAGGTCTGGAACAGCGGTGACTATGAAATTTATCATTTTATTGGCAAGGATATTATGTATTTCCATGCCCTGTTCTGGCCGGCACTGCTGTTTGCCGCCGATCTCCGCAGGCCCAACAAGCTGTTTGTTCACGGCTTCCTGACCGTCAACGGCCAGAAGATGAGCAAGAGTAAGGGGACCTTTATTATGGCCCGAACCTATCTTGAGCATCTGGACCCGGAATATCTGCGATACTATTATGCCTCCAAGCTGTCCGGCGATGTCGGCGACATCGACCTGAATCTCGATGATTTTATCAATCGTGTCAATGCCGATCTGGTGGGCAAACTGGCCAATCTCGCCAGCCGCTGCGGTCCGATGCTGACTGGCAAACTCAATGGCCGTCTTGGCTCTCTGGATGCTGCCGGCAAGGACCTCCTGGCCTCGCTGGTTGCTGCCAAACAGGAGATCATTGCCGACTATGAACAGTTGAATTACGCCTCGGTCGTCCGGCGGGTGGCGGCGATGGCCGATCTATGTAACAAATATACCGAAAACAATCAGCCCTGGGTGGTTGTCAAGACCGACCCCGAACAAGCCCGCATGACCCTGACGACGATTTTGAACGCCGTCCGGATTCTGACGATTTATCTTAAGCCGGTTCTTCCGGCATTTGCCGACAAAATCGAACGCTTCCTCGACATTCCCGCCCAGACATTTGCCGATGTGGAAACGACGCTGGAAAACCGACCGATCAAAAACTTTATACGACTTGTGGAACGTGTGGATAAAGAAAAGGTAGAAGCCATGATTGAACAAAGCAAGCCTGCCGAGCAGCAGCCCGCTGCTGGGCCAGCCCCCGCAGCAGAAGCACAAAAACCCGCATTGCCCGCCGGATGGGACGAGCCTCTGGCGCCTGAATGTACCATCGAGGATTTCGCCAAAGTGGATTTACGGATAGCCCGCGTGCTCAAAGCCTCCGCCGTCGAAGGTGCCGATAAACTGCTCAGTCTCGAACTGGACCTGGGCGGCAATGTGATTCGCCATGTCTTTGCCGGCATTGCCAAAGCCTATAAACCCGAAGACCTTATCGGTCGGCTGGTCGTCTGCGTGGCCAATCTCAAACCCCGCAAGATGCGGTTTGGCCTGTCCGAGGGTATGGTCTGTGCCTCTGGCCCCGGCGGCAGTGAAGTCTTCCTGCTCAGTGTCGATGCCGGCGGCAAACCCGGCCAGCGCGTCCACTAACTTTTTCGGAGGAATTGGTTTGGCCAAACTCAGTATCGAACAGGTCGCCCGCGATGATGGACGGTATGATCCCCGGGCTGTGAAGTTTGTCTTTGAAGGCCTGGGGCATACGATTGAAAAACTCCGTCTGGATGAAGATGCCGACCAGCCGCGTCATGTCAGCGGCCAGGAACTGGCCTGGGGACTGGCCGACCTGGCCCGCAAACGCTGGGGCCGTCTGGCGGCAATGGTTCTCAATCACTGGGGCGTCCGCCGCACCCGCGACTGGGGCGATATTGTCTATCTGATGATTGAACACGAATGGATGAGTTCGCAGGAAAATGATCGCATCGAAGATTTCGATGATGTGTATGATTTTGCCTCGGTCTTTGAAAAAAATTATGTCATTGACATCAAGTAGTGGGGGTTACCCCAGTACTTCCCGAATGATCCGCTTATAGGCCTCTTTGGCCTGTTCCAGCTGATCGATGGCGATATATTCATTGGGCTTATGACACATCGCCGGATCCCCTGGCCCCAGAATAATCACCGGCGCATTGAGCCGTGCCAGCCATGGTCCATCCGTGGTAAAACCCACCGCACGGACCTCATCTGTCCCCACGGCTTTGCAGACCTGTTTGAGGAAGGGATTATCCGCCTCTGTTTCCAGTGCCGGCACCGAACGCACCACCGAAATCGACGCATCAAAATCCTTGTCATGCCGCTTGAGCTGTTCAAACAGCCGTTCAATGTCCTGAATGACCACATTATGGGCCTGTCCCGGCAGCGTGCGGATATCCACCCGAATCGAACACTGGTCCGGCACAATATTGGGTGCCTGGCCGCCTTCAATCTGGTTGATGCTCATACTGCACCCGCCCAGCAGCGGATGGACGGGATAGTCAATCCTGTGTTTGCGGAGGTCCTGTATCAGCGTTACCATTTTCTCGATGGCATTAATCCCCAGATGCGGCATCGACCCGTGGGCGGTCTTGCCGACGGTGGTGATCTTCAGCCATAAAATCCCCCGATGGGCCCGCATGATATGCATCCCCGTCGGCTCCGGCACAATAATCCCCGCCAGCGGCCCGATCGTCGATTCTGCATCACGCACAAATCGCTTGACGCCGGCACTGGTGGTCTCCTCCGCGGCAGTCCCGCTGAAAATCAAATCTCCCGCCAGAGAGCCCGTCTCGCGGTGAATCTCGGCCACCGCCGCAGCAACCGCTGCAATCCCCCCCAGCATATCCGTCGCCCCGCGTCCCAGTATGTTCCCATCCTGTTCAAGGCCCTCAAAGGCCGGAAATGCCCACGTTTCCTGTCCTTGCGGCACCACATCCAGATGTCCGGCAAACAGCAGGGCGGGTTTGTTCCCCGTTCCTGCAATCCGAGCCGTAAAGTTGGCATGTTTGTCATCCCAGCAGTCTATTTCGCAGTCAATCCCCACAGGACTCAGAAATTGCCGTAATACCTGAGCTGTTTCAATTTCACCTTTGTCCGAGGTCGGTGCCGTTCGTATCAGTTGTTTTAATAAGTCTCGCATAAGACTTATCATTATACTCCCTCGGGCCTAAAAAGAAAACCCCCTGCATCCGCAAATTTCAGCAGGATTGCAGCATTATCCCGGCCAATCACAAATTTAGACTCATCAGCCAATACCGGCCTGCCTCCGCCATATCGTTCAGATTGACAATCCCATCGCGATTGATATCCGTCCGCTGATAGAAATCATTATGATATCCGCCATCATCTGCCAGCCAGTAATCCGCCAGCCGCATCAGGTCGCCCCCATCCACCGTCCCGTCCACGACCACATCCCCCGGCAGCGGATCAGCAAAGAATACCAGCGTAAATTCCTCCGATGCCTCATATTTTCCCAGACTGTCAACAATGCGATACGTAATCCAGTAGGGCGTATGGATAGACTGTCCGGACGGTGTACTGAGACGATATTGCAAATGAATGTGTGATTCCGGCATCGTGCTGTGACAAAAGCGATCCCCGGGCTGCTGGAACAAAATTCCATAGCTGGGATTGCGGGCTGTCAGTCCACTCCGTATCCGGACGCATTCAACCCATAGGCAGTAATCACGGTTGGCCGTACCCACCAGGTGCCGGGCCGTATCATCGGTGATGATATCAAACCCCGGCTCACCAATCTGGTACCGGCTGTACATTGCACTGTAGTACATCGGGTAATGCCAGAATAGCCAGGTCGGATCGGAACTGTGATTGGGGTCACTGTGCCGATAAATCTGAGAACATTCCACGAACAATTGATCATCATCCGCCGTCCCTGCAACCCCATCGGCATTGCACCCAATCCGGTAATGATCCAGCGGACAATCGCCGACACACAAAGAATACCCCAGACAACCAATCAATCCAGTCAAAACCAATCGTATAGCAATCATGTAATCAATCCTTGTATTATGGTGAATAGTCAGTTAATCATCCAGCGGCGGCCAGCCGGGTGCATATTGCGGAAACCACAGACACATTCCGCCCGGCCAGTCCCAGGTCTGTTCTACAGCCAGCATGGCCGCATGGCCGTCCACAAACACATAATTGGAACAAGCCCGGTGCCGATCCCAGGCGATTTGTGCTTTTGCCTCTTCGATTGAGCCCCAGTTTTCCGGGTGAATATGGTCATACCGCGTCCAGCTGTCCGGCGACTCGCTGATATAGATGCAATACCCCGGCCTGCGAATCCGCGATGCAACATTGTAATACCCCTTCGTCTGCGGACACAATGGGTCCAGCAGGGCATTCAGTGCAAAGCTGGACCACCGTGCATCTTTGGGCTGGTCCTCAAGCGGCACTGTCCAGTCAACAAATTGTTTCGAGCGGTCCGACGGGCAGCGCGTCAGCAGGGTCTCGGAGGTATAGGCTGCCAGAATATTCAGCCAGTACTGCTCCGGCTTGCTGATATGACACGAACTGGGCGGCAGACGGTCCTTCTGCTCCATCAGATAAGCACTTAGGGCAATCCCCATCTGCCGGCCATTGCTCAGGCAAATCATCTTCCGGGCCGAATCCTTAGCCTTCTTCAGCGACGGCACCGCAATTGCCAGCAGCAGTGCGACAATCGCGATAACCACCAGCAATTCAATCAGCGTGAATGCCCGCCGAAGATAAGCAAAACAGGGGCGGGAACAAATCCCGCCCCGGATTATGCGATGGCTGTGGACGTTCGTCGAAACGAATAGTCCTTGTACAATCATCGTTTTACTCCCGCACCGACCGGCGTTTCAGGACGGCTGCAGCCCCCAGTCCCAGCAGCATCAGGCTGGCTGGTTCCGGAATGGTCTGAAAAGTCATCGTATAGACTTCCGAAGCGTCAAAACCGGTGTTTCCCAGATCAACCGCCCGAAACTGGGCCGTAAAGGTCTGCCCCGGCCCATCAGCCAAAACCAAAAACGCGGTGTGTGTATGAAAACCCCACGCCCCCAGTGTCCCGTTTTCATTATATTTGTCGCTCATCCACAGGGTATCCAGCGCCAAGCGGTCGCCATCGGTGGTCAATATTGCCTGCCCGGTTGCCTCTAACTCCATATAAAAATCAAGCGACGAAAAGCTGACCCGCTCCAGGGCAATTTGCCAGGCCGGCTCCACGCTGCTGTCGGAACCGCCGAGTTGATAAAGCCCGCTGGCCGGGTGGGCGGACATCCAGCAGTCCAGCTGGGCCTCATAGACCGCCTTGCCGTCGATAACATCACCGGTTGGCGTCATATAAATGGTGGACCACTGCGGCTGCTGAGGTTCTGCAAAGATCCACAGCGTTGTATCATCCGCAGTGCCCGCTATGCCGTCGGCATTCAGGCCGATATGCGTGTGATCGTGGGCCAAAACCGTATTGGATACACGAAGACAGACGGCCAGAGCCGCCATTACAATAACCTTGTTCATAAAATCATCCCTTCTCCGAAAAGAAGCCTTTTCGGATTGAAATTAAATACAATGACTGCAGACTCCGACACCACCGAATCTGCGACACACAGACAAATGACTAGTGGAATGATTTTAGAGAACCGGAGGGGCCCGGCTGGCTTTAGGGGATGGTCCAAATGAAGTGACAATAGCAGATAGTTCACAGACACAGTGATATCCGGCATCGCCGGCGAAAACCACTGCCGACAACATCTCAGGCCGATACGAATTCTGATCGCCTGCCAGCATCTGGCAAATCCGACACCCTGGCTCATCTGGGCGGTTATGGTTACTCGAGCAGGGAACAGACTGTTCCGCAGGCTCCTGCCGGTGATGGCAGACCCGGATATGCAGGCTCTGCGTGATGCCCGTCATCAGGCACAGCAGACTGGTCAGCACAATCAATATGCAGATTTTATATCGATGATGTTTCATGTTCAGCCATCGTACAGGTCGAGCACAGGCCTTCCATCTGAAGCTGTTGCCGCTCGAGCCGAAATCCCGCCGGCAGCTCCACCGTCGGCGGGGTAATCCCTGTCAGGCAGAAGGTTTTTTGGCAGCCCCTGCAGATAAAATGCGGATGACACAGATGCTTCCAGCAGTGGTGCGAAGGTTCATACAGCTGAACCCGATTACGAATCAGAGCCGTATGAACAATCCCCGTTTTCACCAGCGAATGCAATGTCCGATACAGGGTTACCTTATTGGCGTTCTGACCCATCCGCCGGGCAATCTGCTCCCGGCCAAGCGGCTGGCCCGCCTCCAGCATCGCTCCCAGCATTGACACGCGAACCCGTGTCGGCCGTAACCCGTGCTGTTCTAACATCTCTACCGCTTTGATTTCGCTGGGTTTCATTCTAAGAGAGTCTTGTAAATATTAACAAAAAAGATAAATCAGACCCTGTAAATATGTTACTGTCGTTGATACAGTTTCTATTATATCCGTTCGTCATCAAAATGCAACTGAGTTGCATTTGGAATTTTCTCTTTTTATCTCTTTTATTATTAAAAATACTAATGATATCTTTTTTGAGATTGATATTGTTCCAAATTCCGCCAAAATTTATCTTGCAGGGGGCCTGTTTTTCGTCATAATGAATTGTTTAAATGATATAGCGCGACATTCACAAGTTAAAAAGGATATTCGATGGGACCAGTACTGCATGGTTTAATTAAACTGCAGCGGGTAGAGAACAAGCTGCGTGCGGTTCAAAACAAACTGGCACGTTGCCGAAGAAGTGTGCTTTTTCAGGAAAATCAGCTTCGTACGTTGCAAGACAGTCTCGAGGCAAAACACGAAGAAATTAAACTGACCCGCATTCAGGTGGATCGACTGGAACTGGAACTCAGATCAAGAGATGAACATTTAACCAAACTTCGCTCTGCTCTGAATACCGCCCGTACAAACAAGGAATATTCGGCCATCCTTACCGAACTCAACACCTCCAAAGCCGATGACTCCAAAATCGAAAGCCAGATTCTGGAGCTGATGAAAAATATCGATGCCGATCAGGCGCTGTGTCTGGATATTCAAAAGCAAATCGAAGAACAGAAAATCAAACTCGAACAGACACGTTCCGAATCCGAAGGCAAAGCTCAGGAGCTTGAAAAAGAAATCAGCGTCATCCAGAAGGAGTGGGACCTGATGGCCCAAAAAGTCCCTGTGGACGTCCTGCAGATTTTCAAACGCGTTGCCGAAACCTACGACGGCCAGGCTACTGCCACCGTGGAACGCACGGATGAAAACGCCGCCACCTATAGCTGCGGCGGTTGTTTTATGGGCATTCCCGCCGAAATCGTCAATGTCCTGTCCAACCGGGACGAGATTATGCGGTGCGCCAATTGTACCCGCATTTTGGTTCTTGAAGATTCGGACGAATAATCCAGGCAAACACAGGAGCCGCCTGCCGTGACAAAGATGATCGTCTATACGGATGGGGGCAGTCGCGGAAATCCAGGCCCGGCTGCAGCCGCATATATTCTCAAGGACGCCGCCGGCAAGACTATCGCCGGCAAGGCTTATTTTCTCAATCAGGCCACCAATAACATAGCCGAATACAACGGTATTCTCCGCGGCCTGCAGGCCGCTAAACTCGCCGGTGCCTCCCAGGTCGAACTGCTCAGCGACAGCGAACTGATTATCCGCCAGATTCACGGCCAGTATAAAGTCAAAAGCGACGCTCTCCGCGATTTGTTCTGCCAGGTGATGGACCAGCTTGCCGCCTTTCAATCCTGGCAGGCCAGCCATATCCCCCGCGAACAGAATAAAGAAGCGGATGCCCTGGCCAATCGAGCCATGGATGCCCGGCGGGATGTGGAGTGGTTTGCCGAGGCCGCCTCTCCAGTCAGGCCCGTTCGGCTGGGGGTCCTCATCAGCGGCGGAGGCCGAACGATGGAAAATCTGGATAAGCAGATCAAAGCCGGCCGGCTGTCTGCTCAGATAGTCTGCGTGATCTGTTCCCGACGGGAAATCAAAGGGGTGGAACTGGCCCGAAACCTCGGTTTTGAACCGGCCATTATCCGTGTCAAAGATTACCCTGACATCGACCGCTTCAGCTCACAAATTGCCCAAACCCTCGATGCCGCCGGAGTGGAGCTGGTCATTCAGGCCGGCTGGCTGTGCCTGTGGCATATCCCCGCCCACTACGAAAACCGTGTTATGAATATTCATCCTGCCTTGCTCCCCAGTTTTGGCGGGCAGGGGATGTGGGGCCATCATGTCCACCAGGCCGTCCTCCGCAAAGGCTGCAAAGTCAGCGGCTGCACCGTGCATTTCTGCACCAACGAGTACGATGCCGGCCCCATTATCGTGCAGCGTACCTGTCCTGCATATGATACAGACACCCCCGATACACTTGCCGCCCGCGTCTTTGAGCAGGAGTGCATCGCCTACCCCGAGGCAATCCAGCTTTTTGCCGAAGGCCGGCTCAGGGTCTCTGACGGCATTGTCCGCATCCAACGTTAAGCCTGTTTCGAGGCTTTTTCAGTCCATAAAAAAATCCTTGTAAGCGTTTAACTTACAAGGATTTAGCTCATCGAGGCCGACGGGGATCGAACCCGCAACCTTCGGATCGACAGTCCGATGCTCTAACCAATTGAGCTACGGCCCCAAAGAGAAGACAGATTAAACTCGATTTTGGTAGTTCTGTCAACTGCTTTTTGACACGCTGATTAAAATTTTGCTAAACGCTTGTTTTTATTCGGCTTACGAATATAGTCGATATGCCGGACAGCTTTTTTAGAGATTTTATTTTCGCCAGCCGGCCAGTAGCTGCTCCCTCCCTGGGGACCCTTTAATCGTTTCCCCGCCACTGCTCAGTCCGAACCCCCTGATAGGTCGTCAGGACATACTCAATCGTTTTTTCGCTCTCAGGCTCCAGCGTCAGTGTATATTTGACCGTATCCACATCCACTTTCTCAAACAAGCTCTTTGAATCCCCCAGATTTTTAATCGTCCAGTAGGGGGTATTGAAATTCCGCCTGATTTCCAGCTTCACCGGCAGCTGACGGGTATTTTTGACCTCGATCCGGAAGGTCTGAATCTCATCCCAGCCGTTGATGTTGCCGTCCTTGTCAAAGCGATAATTATCGGTCTTGGTATCCATCACCATCGGCTTGACGACCACATCGGACACACGCCCCAGATTCAATTCAACGTCTTCGTTGACCGGAATATACTTGAACGACGACTGCCCCTCATACGACAGGTGCTGCTGGTCATCGACCGTGCGATACACTTTTATCGTTCCGTCCGGAATGGGGGTTTCGCCGAGTTTATGCTTGGTATCGTTCTTAAAGCTCAGATAACGAATCACCGCAGGCCCATACATCTGCTCATCATACTTATACAAATTCACCACAGGAATATCCGACACATCAAAACTCGGCAGCCGCTTGGACCATTCATTCGGAATCGTCTCAGTGCCCTCAATTGTATAAAGAAAATACTCGCTGAGGCCTTCCTTGACGATTTCCTTCTTCTCTGCCAGTTCACTGCGGCCCACGGCCCGTCGTGCCATCATGGGTGCAGCAGCCATGTCCAGGGCTTGGGGGACTTCCGCCGGAAGCGGTTTCGGCTGCGGGGAGCCATAAGGATACTGCTGACGGGCCAGCCGGGCAATCTCATCCAGCAGATGAATCTTGCCGACAATCAGCCGGGTCTGGGCGTTCTCGTAATCCTCGCCGGAGTTGTTGGACACCCGAACGAAGCCTTCCAGCCGCATGGTCTTTTCATCCTCCGCCAGCGTCCCCATATAAAACGCCTGCCAGCTCAGCCCGCTGGTCAGATAGGTAATCTCCACCGGCACCTTGCCGTCCACTTCGCTGTCGATAGTCCACAAGCCCAGATTCTGAACCCGCGGCGGAAACGTCAAATCGGCAATAGTAATTTTGTCGGCAAAGGCTTTCGGCTGCATGGCCAGACTCGTCGGGTCAATCAGCGTGTTTTCCCAGGAAAACTGCAGCTTATTGCCGCCTTCCTTGAGCGTCAGCGACCGGCTGTCCCGCACCAGCGTCAGGTCCGCGGAATTATAAATCGTCAATTGCGTCGTATCCCGGCTGGGCAGGGTGACCAGGTCCACCTTGGCAGGGACGATGCCGGATACGATGGCGATCAGAATCAAAACGGGTATCTTTTTCATATTGAACCATCCTTTGCTATAGGGTATCAGGTTTTTTTAGCCTCTCTGTCTTTCGACAAATCCGCTCTTTTTTTGTGTTGGCTGTATAATCTTGTATTGACTCAGGGGCGGACATTCCGCCGGTGATAGTGCATGGTCAGTTCCCTGGTTGCAGGTCCTTTGTCGTCGCGGGCGGGCAGTTGAATCTCAAACTCCAGCGTCGATGCATCCTTCCGCTTATATTCCATGTTGCATTCTTCCATTTCCCACTGGCCGGGGATGTGCTGTATCATCGTCAGCACCGCAGGCTTATCCTTGAAGTTTTCAATCTTGGCCGTAATCAGCTCATCGGTATCAAACAATACCACATTACCGACATTGTTCCGCCGGACATTGATTTGGGCGTCCTTCATCTTGCGCTGCGTAACCACGATATCCCGGCTGTCGCCGATATACAGCTCTGCCTTCTGGCCCACAGGGATGATGGTTGCGTTGTCCTCACCCAGAAAGATGGTGCTTTCATGGCCGTCATCCTGAAACAGGCGGGTCTTGCCGCCCCACATCGCAAACTGTCCCAGCCCGCTGTCTTTATTATTGAATATGCGATAGCTGACCGGAATGCCGATATTCTGGTTCTCGACCAGTTCCGGGTCCCACGGCAGTCGCGCCGAATCCCAGGTCCAGACTTTGGTCACAGGCACCGACGGCGCCTTGAGCAGCAGCATTTGCTTGGTTTCTTCATGAGCCGTATTCACTTCGAAGGCATCGCCGTAATCCAGGGTAATTTTGGCCTTGTCAAAATCCTCACCGGAAAAATTCCGCAGAATCAGATAACTGTTCAGGTCCAGTTTGGACTCATCTTTGTCCGCAACGGCCTTGTACGTTACGAGCCGGTCAATATTGTACAGCAGATAGCTGATCCGTACCGTCTCGGCATAGTCGTCTTCGGAGGCAATCTCCCATACCAGCGCCGCTTCCCCCGGTGGATAACTGATATTGAGCAGCTTGACCTGGTTCGGGTGATCCAAAATCGTCAGCCGGATGGAATCCGGATCAATCGATACGGCTTTCCATGAAAAATCGACCTTGTTCAGGCCTTTTTGCAGCGTCAGAATCCGCTCCTCCTCAATCAGCGTCGCTGCCGGATTATCCAGCCGAATCACCGTCGCATCCCGTTGCGGCAGGGCCACCAGCTTGGTCCGGGCCTGGACAACCGGGCCGGTAAAAAGTGCGGCCAGAAGCATCAAAAGACAGAATTGTGTTTTCATACGATATACCCCTTTCTTTGGTTATTGAGTGGGTTTCGACTTTACATCCTTGCGGGTCCCGCAATATTTTTTGACTTGATACCCAAACAGGTATTCTGTTTGAGGTTGTAACACCGCAGTAAACCGGGCATGCTGGCTGTCGTGTTGGAGATAGTGAACCTCTGCCCCTGTGGTCATCAGGCTCAATTCCCACGAATCCGTATTGAAATTGCGCGTGACCTCAAAATTCGCCGGGATACCTCGCGTATTGGTCAGCTTGATCTGCCAGGTCTCGATTTCATCCCAGCCGGCAATGTCACCCTTGTCGTTGAACAGATAATTCTCTGTCCGGCTGTCCATCAGCACCGGCTCCACCTTGACCAGCGTATCGGCCCCCAGGTTTAGTTCCACCGCTTCGTTGACCGGGATATACTTGATATCCGCGCTGCCAACGTAAGCAGTATTCTGCTGGTCGTTGACCTGCCGGTACAGTTTTATCGTGCCGTTGGGCAGGGGGGTCGTGCCGAGTTTATGCTCCGAATCGTTGGCAAAGGAGACAAAACGCACGGTCTGTGTGCCGTAACGATCCTCATCATATTTATACAGGCTCTGGATGGGAATCTCCGACACATCCAGCGACGGCAGCCGCTTGGCCCATTCGTTGGGCAGGTCTTCGGTGCCTTCAATGGTATAGAGGAAATAGTCGCTCAGGCCCTCTTTCGCTATCGCTTTATAATCATAAAAGGGTTCGCCGGCTATACCCCCGATGTCTTTCATCGGGCCGTTGAATACCATTCCCAAATGATCCAGACCCTCTTTATCAAGGAATCCTTTGAGCGTTGTTACCCGGCTTAGATTTTCCAATTCCACGTCCGGCCCATAGGGATACTTTCTGCCAGCCAGAATCGAGATTTGATCCAGCAGATGCACCTGTCCGAGAATCAGCCGGGTCTGGACATTTTCGTAATCCTGACCGGAGTGATTCTGAACCCGGACATAGTTTTTCAACTGCATGGTCTTTTCGTCCGGGCTGATTAAGCCCTCATAAAACGCCCGCCATGACAACCCGCCGGTAAAATAGGTAATCTCGAACGACACGGCCCCTTCGACCTCCGAGCGAATCAACCACCGGCCGATATCCTGAAGTCGTGCGGGATAAACAAGCTGCTGAACATCGATTTTGTCGGCAAACTCCAGCGGCCGCAGCGATAGCGACGTCGGATCAATCATCGTTTCGGCCCACATAAACTGCAGCCAGTTCCACCCGGCCTTCAGTGTCAGCTTGCGGGTGTCCCGCACCAGCGTCAGATCGGCGGAATTGTAGATCGTGACCTGCATCTGGTCGGGCTTGGGCAAAACCACCAGCTCAATCGCACTGGCCGGGGCGAAGGGGGGCTTGTCCGGAATGTCTTCCTGCGGCACAATTCGCGTCCTCCCAGCAAGTCCGACAGAGGCAACCCCTTCGGTTTTTGCAGCCATGGGCTTCGGTGCTATTGGAGCCACAGTTCGAGTCAGGTTATATGTGGCAGGGTGATCCTCGATTGTCTGTGCCGAGTTCCGCCAATACGACTGCATCACGAAAAGAACCCCCGCCGCAAGCAGAATGACCGCTGCGGGAACCATCCACTTCAATCCCGTCCAGGGTGTAACCCTCAGCAGCGGTTTTGTCTGATGGAGTGAAGCGAGTGTCTTTTGAATGAGTTCATCCGGCACCGTCGTATCCTCGTTCAATACATCCAGACTCGAGAACTGTCGTCGGAGTCCCTCCAGCTTTTGACGGCATAAGCTGCATTCGTTTAAATGCGATGCGATCTCAAGCCGCTGGGCCTCGTCCAGCAGGTCGAATTGATATTGAATCAGCATGTCCTGGGTCAGATGAGATTTCATATCTGTCCTTCGCCTCCATCAGGCAGCAAGACCGCCAGTCGCTTCAGTGCCCGGAACATCGTGGTCTTGACAGTCCCGATAGAACAATTCAACGTCTCTGCAATTTGCTTGTAACTCATTTTCTGGTAGTAGTTCAAAACCAGTACAATCCGCTGCTGTGCCGGCAGTCTCATCAGGGCCTGCCGGACATCCCGCCGGCGTTCTTCGGCCAGTGCCATCGCCGACGGCTCCATCTCACTGCTTGACGCAATCTGGTCGGCACTCAGGCAATGGTTTCCATCAGTACAGGGGGTATCGTGGTTCAAGGATAGGGTGTGTGTAAGTTTTTCCTTGCGGAAGCTGTTGATGGCGGTATGGGTGGCTATGGCATAAATCCACGGCCTCAAGTCCGTCCCGCGAAAATCCCCCACCTTCTCAAACGCTTTTCGGAAGGTCTCTTGAAACAAATCATCAGCTTTATTTCTGTCTTTGACCATTTTGACAAGATATCCATATACGGCAGGCCCATGACGCCGAATCAGATTCTCAAAGGCGTCAGCATTGCCGTTCAAATGTGACTCTATTAGGCTGCGGTCGCTGTATTCCATGTGAATTGTCAATCCCGTTCTCTTTCCTTTGACAAACATGGGACCCAAAAGGTTGACAAAAAAATGCAAAATGGGTGTAAAATGATTTACACTTATGGTATAGATGTCGCTATAGATTGTCTTGCTTGGCTATTTCGCCGGCACTGAGGGCCTCGGTGTAGCGGGGGCAGCAGGGATTTTCAGCACCGCCGGCTTCAGGCCTTCACCCGTGGCAGTCACCGTGATATCACCTGGCTGTCCGGTCGATTGAATAATCACCTGAGCCAGGCCATTGAAGGTCTTGCGTTTCCAGGTTGGCAGGATGGGCCTTTCCAGAAACAGCACAGAGGCACCTTTGTTAATGCCGCCCGGACCATCGAAGTTGACCACCGCCACGGCAATCGAGTTTGCCCCGGCATGCAGGAAGGATTTGATATCAATCATCGGGGCGGCTCTCCAATCCATCGATTGTCCAGCCTCCTTGCCGTTAATATAAATCCAGCCTTGCTGGTCAATACAGCCAAAGGACAGCAGAATTCTGTCTGCCGCAAGGTCTGTTTCAGACACAGTGACTGTGCTGCGAAAGACTCCGTGCTCGTCCCAGGCCAGCGGGCCAGTGTCAGAGTGGATGTTGTGTTTGGCCCAGGTCGAATCGTCATAGTCCGCGGTGATTTCGGCAAGGTCTTTCCGGCGGGCATCACCGACTTTCTTCCACGTCCAGTGTCTGACCGGCTCCGACCGCATCGGTCGCTGCGTCAGAAATACATCGGGTTCGTGCGAGGATGGATTGCCATTGCCGACACCGATCAGTTTGCCCGGACCTGCGAGGGAAAAGCTGATGTCGTTATTGGCTGTGGGAACCCTGCGCCCCTGTGCATCGGTAACCTCTACGGTAATAACCGCTGCATCTTCGCCGTCGGCCTGGATGGTGTTGCGAAATGGCGTCAGCGTAATGGCCGCCGGTTCACCGGCGGTTTCAACGCGGCAGGTGGTGATTTCTGTCCCCTTCTTATACCCGCGGGCCAGCAGAGTACCCGGCTGATAAATGACCTTCCACTCCAGATGTGAATTGGCCTCCATCTTCTTTTTGCCCAGGCTCTTGTCGTTGCAGAATAATTCCACCTCATCGCAATTGCTGTCGCAGCGGACAGTGAGTTCCTGACCTTCTTTGCCTGGCCAGGTCCAGTGAGGCGACAAGTGCAATACCGGCTGTTCGGTCCACCACGATTTGAGGTAGTAGAAGCTGTCTTTGGGGAAACCGCAGGTGTCGAGGATGCCGCACTGCGAACTGATGGCCGGAAAAGTAAATGGAGTGGGTTCGCCGCGATAATCGAAGCCGGTCCAGTAGAACAGCCCCGCCAGATAGGGACGCTGGGCATAGTGTTTCCAGCCGATTTCACAGTTGCCGCCAGAGTTTCCTTTTTCAAGGGCGGCGATATGGGCGTTCGGACGGTCGTCAAAATAAATGCCCCGCGTGCCCTGGGTCGTGGTCTCCTCCGTGCCGACCCCCGGCTGGATGGGGAATTTGGCATGGTGTTCGTCGGTGCTGCCGTGGGAGATATAATTATAGCCCATGACATCGACCACCGTCGAGATGCCGTATCCCCAGCCGCCGCTGATGGCAACGGTAATCCGGCGGGTTGGGTCCAGCCGCTGGGCATACGCCTGCATCTCCGAGGCAATCCGGGCCCCTGTGATGTTGCCTTCAATCGCCCATTCCTCGTTGCCCAGCGACCAGAGGATGACGCTGGGGTGATTCCGGTCACGCAGAATCATCGTTTTGAGCTGCTGCTGAATCTCAGGCGAGGTCCCCATCAGGCGGTTTTCGTCGATGACCAGCATCCCCAGCCGGTCGCAGGCATCCAGCAGTTCTGGTGTCGGCGGATGATGCGAACAGCGGTAGGCATTGGACCCCATCTCCTTCAGACGGGCAATCCGGAATTCCTGCAGGGCATCCGGAAGGGCCGTGCCGACGCCGGCATGGTCCTGGTGATTGTTGGTGCCTTTGAGCTTGACAGACTGGCCGTTCAGAAAGAACCCCTTATCCGGGTCAAAATGGATAGTCCGAATGCCCAACGGCGTTTCAACCCTGTCAATCGGTTTTCCATCACACACAACGAGGGTGACAAGTGTATAAAGATAGGGTGATTCAAGCGACCAGAGTTTTGGATTGTCCACGGTTAAGGTGCAGGGAAAATCGTCGGTCTGGCCTGCCGTCAAAGATAAGTTTTTGAGCTGTGCGGTTGCCGCAGATTTGCCTTCGGCATCCAGAATAGTATGGACAATGTCAAATCCCTGGCTGGATTCGTATTCATTGATGACTGTGGTTTCAACGGTAACCAGAGCACGGCTGTCCTGAGTTTTCGTATGGACAAAGATCCCATACGGTCCGACATGCAGTGGCGAGGTCTTGACCAGCCAGACATGGCGATAAATGCCCGCACCCTCATAAAACCATCCTTCTTCCATGGTGGCGTCCACCCGGACCGCAAGGGTGTTGTTCTGGCCGTAATTCAGGTAGGGGGTGATGTCATAACGAAAGCTGGTATATCCGCTGGGCTGCCGGCCGAGGTAATGGCCGTTGATCCAGACCATGGAATCGCGGAAGACGCCGTCAAATTCAACGCTGATGCGACGACCCAGATCCGATTCCGGGATGGCAAATACCTTGCGGTACCAGCCGACACTGGTTTCGGGAAATTTTCGGCCCAGGGCCTTGTAACCGTGGCTTTGGCTGCCGTTGGCGTCGAAGGGAAGTTCGACTGCCCAGTCGTGCGGCAGGTTGAGCTGACGCCAGGTCATGTCGTTATAGTTGGCCGCTGCAGGACCGTCGCCATAGCCGGCCTTAGCCAGATACGAGAAATAGCCGGTGGCGTGGTTGAAGTCGGTGGGGGCGTCAGAGGGGTGGCCGAAGGCAAATCGCCAGTCAAAATCCATCAGCAAACGCTCTCTGGGGTGAGCAGACCGGACCGAACTGGAATCGCCTGCGGCGGACCAGCCTGCCAGAAGACCTGAAAGAACCGCACAGAACACGAGGTTGCGATACCATGGACTTGCCATAGACACCTCCGACGACATTATTATATGTTTAAGGGTTTCTATGCTTTGGGGGCCAGTTCCGACAGGCGTTTGGCTAACAACTCCGTAACGACCTTGGGATTGGCTTTGCCTTTGCTTTTCTTGATGACCTGGCCGGTCAGGAACCCCTGAGCCTTCTGAGCCTTTTTGCTGTGGGTCAGGATATCCTGCACCGCTTCGGTATTTTCTGACAGCACTTCGTTGACTAAGGCCTCAATGGCGTCCGTGTCGCTGGTTTGGATCAGGTTTTCGGCTTTGGCGATATCTTCGGGGTCGGCATCTGTGCCGGCCATTTTGGAATAAATGGTCGCGGCGGCGGTGGCGCTGATCAGTCCTTTGTCGGCCATCTGTGCCAGTTTGGCCAGATGCTGCGGGCGGATGCCGAGCTGGTCCACAGAGGTGTTGTTCTGGTTGGCCAGTTTCTGTCCGATCTGGGTAATCAGATTGCAGGCCCGCTTGGGTTCGGCACCGGCTTTGACTACGGCATCAAAATAGTCCGCTGTGGCCTTGTCGCCGGTCAGTACTGTAGCGTCATAATCGCTCAGGCCGTATTCGGTGACAAAGCGTTTTTGCTTCTGCAAAGGCAGTTCGCCCAGACGAGAACGGATTTGTTCAAACCAGACATCGTCCATTTCCACCGGGACCAGGTCCGGCTCCGGGAAGTACCGATAATCGTGAGCTTCTTCCTTTTCACGCTGGAGCACAGTCATCTGGTTGACATCATCCCAGCCATAGGTTCGCTTGTTGCCCATCTGCATGGTTTTGCCGGTTTCGAGGAATTCATCCAGTTGCCGCTGGACTTCATAGGCAACGCTGCGTTCGATGGCTCGGAACGAGTTGAGGTTTTTAATTTCGCAAATCGGGGTCTTATAGGTCTGGCCGTCTTTGTAGATGTGCAGATTGACATTCGGCTCAAACCGCATATGCCCTTTCTGCATATCGCCTTCCGAGACACCCAGATAGCGGACGATGCGCTGGAGTTCCTGGGCCATCTGACGCACTTCGGAGGGGTGATTCATGTCGGGAGCGGTTACGATTTCCAGCAGCGGTGCCCCCGCCCGGTTCAGGTCGATAGCCGAGAAGCTGCCCAGTTCGTGGTTATTCTTGCCGGCATCTTCTTCGAGGTGGGCACGAATGATGCCGATGCGTTTGGTGGTGCCGTTTTCCAGCGGAATTTCGATGTAGCCGTTTTGGCTCAGCGGCAGGTCATACTGGCTGATCTGGTAGTTCTTCGGCAGGTCGGGGTAATAGTAATTTTTACGGTCCCACTTGGTAAAGCGGGCAATTTGGCAATTGAGAGCCATTGCCGTCAGCACGGCACATTCATAAGCGTGCCTGTTCATTACCGGCAGGGCCCCCGGCATTCCGATGCACACCGGGCAGGTGCGGCTGTTGGGTGTGCCCCCGTAAGCCAGCTCGCAGCCGCAGAACATTTTGGTCTTGGTGGCCAGGTGAATGTGAATTTCCAGTCCGACGATAATTTTATAATCAATTTTCGCTGCCATTGGCGTTGTTCCTTATAAGGCAGGTTTCTGCAGGTGATAGTCTGTATTGTTTTCAAACATCGCGGCAATGCGGAGGAGCGTGTCTTCGCTGAAGGTCGGGCCGATGATCTGCAGGCCGATCGGCAGGCGGTTGCTGTCGAAACCGCAGGGGATGCTGATGGCCGGGACGCCAGCCAGATTGACCGCAATCGTATAGATATCCGCCAGATACATTTGCAGCGGATCGGTGGTTTTTTCACCGATTTTAAAGGCGGTACTGGGTGCAACCGGCATCATCAGGCAGTCCGCTTTGGCGAAGGCCTCCCTGAAGTCGTTGCGGATCAGATTGCGGACCTTGAGGGCTTTGAGATAATAGGCGTCATAATAGCCGCTGGACAGGGCGAAGGTTCCCAGCATAATCCGGCGTTTGACTTCGGTGCCAAACCCTTCGGCACGAGATTTGGAATACACCTCCACGTAATCTCGGGCGCTGGGGGAGCGGTAGCCGTAGTGGCAGCCGTCAAAGCGGGCCAGATTGCTGGAGGCTTCGGCGGTGGCGATGACATAATAGGCCGCGATGGAATAATCGAAATGCGGCATCTGGACTTCCACGAGGCTGGCGCCAAGCGATTTGTATAATTCCAGTGCAGCTTTGACCGCATCTCGGACAGGGGCTTCGGCCTGTTCGATAAACTGCGGTACATAGGCAATTTTCAAGCCTGTTACAGCTTGTTGGAGGGCATTTAGATAATCCGGCACGGCAGCGATGTCGGTGCTGACGGAGGTGCTGTCTCGTTCGTCATGCCCGGCCAGGACCTGCAGCAGGATGGCGGCATCTTTGACGCAGGTGGTCATGGGGCCGATCTGGTCGAGACTGGAGCCGTAAGCGACCAGGCCATAACGGGAGACTCTGCCGTAAGTAGGTTTAAGACCGACAATCCCGCAAAACGAGGCGGGCTGACGAATCGAGCCGCCTGTGTCGGAACCGAGTGCGGCACAGCACAGGCCCGCTGCGACGGCAGCGGCGGAGCCGCCGCTGGATCCGCCTGGGACGCGAGTGTTGTCCCAGGGATTGACGGTCTTTTGGAGGCCGGAGTTTTCGGTACTGGAGCCCATCGCGAATTCGTCGAGATTGGTCTTGCCGAGGATGACAGCATCGGCGGCAAGGAGTTTTTCGACGACATGGGCATTGTAGGGGGGCTTGAAGTTGCCCAGAATCTTTGAGCCGCAGGTGGTCAGGCCTTCGGTGTAGCAAAGGTTGTCTTTTACAGCGATGGGGATACCGGCTAACGAGCCGACGGGCTGGCCGGCGGCGATTTTTTCATCTACGGCCTGGGCCTGCTGTAATGCCTTGTCAGCAAAGACGCTCAGATAGGCCCCGATTGCGGTGTCATAGCGATGGATCCGGTCGAGAAATGATTGGGTGAGATCCCGGCTTTTGACTCGTCCGGCAGCAATGTCCTGTTTGAGTTGGAAGACTGTAAAATGGTCAGTCATAAATGATAGTCCTGATAAAAAGCAGTTAAACCCCTGAATTGTCATCGAGAATTTGCGGCACTTTGTAGAAATCGTCCGCCCGGTCAGGGGCGTTGGCCAGGGCCTGTTCGGTGGGCAGCGACGGCCGGGGGATGTCGGGCCGGAAGACGTTGTGTACCGGCAGGCTGTGGGCGAGTGGTTCTACATTGGTTGTATCCAGTTCGTTGAGTTTTTGGATATATTCCACGATGGACGACAATTGTCCACTGAACAAATCCAGCTCCTGGTCGGTCAAATCCAGACGCGACAGGTGGGCGACCCGTTCGACTTGTTGACGATTGATTTGATTGCTCATAAGTATCTCAAAATCAAGGACATAGTTTTATTTCCGCGGCCTTTCTGGGGCCTATTGCGTAAGATAACACGATTTTGTCGTTCCGGCAAGGTGATGCAACCTCAGATTTCGCAGATTGCACACATAGTGAAGGATTCCTCTGTCTATTCATTTTGGCGGACTAAGGACTCTTTTTTTGTCCCTGGCGGCGTCAGGCAAAAGGCCTGGTTTATTGTCCAAATCACGCTCGTTTCGTTTATTGGGTTGTCTTTGCGTGTTATTCATTTTTATGTACCTCCGTAGTAAGGGGCGGATTTGCAGTTTTTGTTCGAAAAATCGAAATAGCCTATGGCGTGAGATTTTATAAGTACAGGCCTGGCAAGGAGAAAAAATTTTTTATTTTTTTAACGGATAGCAAAATTGTGTTAGCGTAATTTGTTCGATGTGGACAACCAGAATACAGAATTCGAGGAATTGAGGAATACAGGGGGTATTAATAAGGATTTATGATGCACCGGCGTTTTTTTGGTCTGGAGGTGGGAGGGGTATTTTCTATGACCTGTTTTTGGAAATTCTGATTATTGTTTATCGGTCTTTAAAAAAACTTTACGTTTTCTTCAAAAATTTTCACAGTTCATTTGCCAGTCCGCCTTTTTATTTCTTAGCTTTTGTGTAGAAGCGATTGATGAGTTCTTTGACAAATAAATAGGCGACCCGGCAGTGTCCAACGGACACACGAAAAAGACTACTAAATTAAGGACGGCGAGTGTGCCGGACTTTCAATCTTAGCCTCCGGCCCTGCTGACCCGCGACTGGCGGGTCAAGGGCCTTCGGCATTCCAAAGCAAATAGCAACGTGTCAACAATGACCCGGCCTATGGTGGCCGGACTCAAAACAATCGATACCGAAAACAATGTCAAGAAACACACACACAAGTAAAGGAGAAACACACAATGAAACGAGCAAGAAAAGGGTTTACACTGGTTGAAATTTTGATCGTCGTGGTCATTCTGGGCATTCTGGCTGCTATCGTGATACCTCAGTTCAGTCAGGCCAGCACGGATTCCAAAAAAAGCAGCCTGCAAAGCAACCTGCAGAGTATTCGTTCTCAGATTGCCCTGTATAAGATTCAGCACAATGACACTACCCCCAGTGATGTCGATGCGACCTTCAAGGCTCAGATGACACAGTTCTCTGATATAAGCGGTAATACGGCAGCCACAAAGGATGCAACCCATATCTATGGCCCTTACCTTCAGGTTGGCGTGCCTGTGAATCCTTTTACAGGCGGCAACACACTTGGAGTTGACTGGATTTATACCACCGATGGCGATACCTGGACATTCTCTGCTGGCGATGGCGATGGCCTTGTAACTGGTGCTCTGTGGGCCGAAATCCAGAACTATTAATAGTTCAAATAATGAGCAAGCAAAGCCGGTCGGGGGAGCAATCTCCCGGCCGGTTTTCTTTTGTGTCGGATGAATCGGCGTGCCGATTGCAGGGCAAGCCTTCGAGCTTGCTGGTTGTTGAATTGCACTGAAGGAGGATCTGAAATGATGGGAAGGTTTGCGGGAATGGGATTTATCTCAAGCACGGAGGCTTGAGTTACAATGGTTTTTCTCAAGCACAGAGGCTTGAGCTACTATGATTTATCTCAAGCGCGGAGGCTTGATCTACTATACCTCAAGCACGGAGGCTTGAGCTACTATACCTCAAGGGCGGAGGCTTGAGCTACGATGGGCGGTATTCCATGGAGCTGTATCCGGGTTGTCCTGGGGACGAAATGAGAATTTAGGATAGAGAACGCAGAATGAAATACGTCTGCCTCAGCAGAATGATGTAATTGGAAAGAATCTCTGCTCTACATTCTCAATTCTTTATTTTCAATAC